>NZ_JAEEVD010000042.1:0-21009 GCF_016290755.1 Lachnospira sp. | reverse complement strand
TTTGAACTAAAAATTGAGCAGCTCATATAATTAAGAATAAGAGCGCTACAAACGGTTGGTATAATAACCAATAACATTAAGAGCACGAGCATATTCATGCGACTCTTAGACTCCCTATTAGCATTACTACTAGGCATACTCTGACCTCCTACTATTGAATTTCACGATGCATATAGTTATATTATACTATTAGAAATGTTTAATTTCAATGAATATAATGAAAAAAGTAGTGGGAGGCGAAGGGGTATGGGTTCTAGCTTTGCTGAACCCTGTGTGGTGTGAGGCGGGAGTTTAGCGTGAGTCGAGGGTGTGGTGTAGGTCGGGGATTCGGCGTTTCCTGTAATCAACTTAGCTTGTGGGGCAATTTGCATAATTTAGGGCTTGGTTTACTACCTTTCTTGGCTGAACTAGTGGGGAGTGCCTAGGAATTTAAATTGTGCGTGAAAAAGTCAACGGACTTTTTGAATAAAAAAGACATGATGTGGCCATACCGCGAATTTCTTCTAAATACAGGCACAACCTTTCCCTTAGTTTCTAAGCTCTCCACCGCTTCCAAGAAGCTTTTTGTGCTTTTTCTTGCAATATGCGAGAAAAAAAGCACAAGCAATTTTTTCGGCTCTCGAAAAATAGTGACTTTATTAGAAAGAAAAGCTTGCAGTAGCCACAAAAGGCTATATAACAAGCCGATTGATTAGAGCTGCCGGAGGGCTTAGAAGAATTCTTCTGTGCCTTAGATAAGGTATTTCACTCCCCTTAGGCACAAGAGCCCGAAACTACAAGGCTCTCCAATCTAGATAAGTGGTAAAGCATCATCTAATGCATCTCACCCCATAGCATAGTTAGACCAGTAATCTCCCACGCTCCAATAAAAAAGTCCCGGAAGCTACGCTTCCGAGACTTTCTAAAGTCTTACTCAAGACTATCTAATTTTCAAGTAAAGCGGACATTCGGAATCCGCTTCGCTACTTCCTCATGAACGCAGTGGCACTTTGTGCCACCTGTCAGAAGGGGCTTTAACCCCTTCTGACACTAGTAAGCTTTATACCCCCGCTTAAAGCTTACGCTTTTAAAGCGGGGGATTGCTTACACTGCGTTCAATGTATTACGCTTATTTTACTTCACGCAACCGATTAATTCCTTAATATCCTTAACACCATTCTTGTCGCAGAATTCTTCTAAGCCCTCAACTACCTTGATAGTTGTAAGTGGGTCGTTGAAGTTTGCAGTACCAACAGAAACAAGAGTTGCGCCGGCCATGATGAATTCAAGGGCATCTTCTGCATTTCTAATACCACCCATACCAATGATAGGAAGATTAACAGCATTAGCAACCTCGTAAACCATGCGCACTGCCACTGGCTTAACAGCAGGGCCTGACATACCACCAGTCTTATTAGCTACTGCAAATGTTCTTCTATTAATATCAATCTTCATACCTGTAAGAGTGTTAATAAGAGAAACTGCATCAGCGCCACCAGCCTCGCAAGCTCTAGCCATATCAGCGATGCTTGTTACATTTGGTGAAAGCTTCATAATAATAGGCTGCTTTGCAACGGCCTTTACGGCTTTAGTGATCTTCTCAGCAGAAGCTGGTACTGTACCGAAAGCAATACCGCCCTCCTTAACGTTAGGGCAAGAAATATTGATTTCAAGCATATCAACAGGAGCATCCGCAAGACGCTTAACCGCTTCCACATACTCTTCCTCAGAATGTCCGCATACATTTACAATAATCTTAGTATCGTAGTTTTTAAGAAATGGGATGTCTCTTTTTAAAAATGTATCAAGACCTGGATTTTGAAGTCCTATAGCATTAATCATACCACCATAAGTTTCAGCAATTCTTGGAGTTGGGTTACCAGCCCAAGGAGTGATAGCCACACCCTTAGTTGTAACTGCGCCAAGTCTATTTAAATCAACAAATTCTGAATATTCCATACCTGAACCAAATGTACCAGAAGCAACTGTTACAGGGTTCTTAAAATCAACGCCACAAAGATTAACTTTTAAATTTACATTACTCATTAAATTTCCACCTCCGCTGCATCAAATACTGGACCTTCTTTACAAACTCTTGCGTTGTTTACCTGTGAATGCTCGTCCTTTTTATGTGTCTTACAGACACAAGCAAGACAGGCACCAATGCCGCAAGCCATCTTCTCTTCAAGGGAAATGTAGGCAGGAACACCAAGTTCTTTAGCATAAGCCTTTACTCCCTTAAGCATTGGAAGTGGTCCACATGCAAATATAACATCAGCCTTAAGCTCTTCTGCCTTAGCCGCATCGATTACATTTCCATGGAAACCAACTGAACCGTCATCTGTTGCGATGTGAACAGTTGATACATTTTCAAATTCATCCTTTAAGAAATTCTCCTGATCCCTATATCCAAGTACTACGTCAGTCTGAATATCAAGGTTTGCAGCAAGTTCAAGCATTGGAGGCACGCCAATTCCACCACCAAATAAAAGAGCCTTCTTAAAGTTTCCACCCTTAGCTTCAATGGCAGCTTTAATCTTATCAAGCTCGTAACCGTTTCCTAAAGGTCCCTGAATTGTAAGCTTTTCACCGGCCTGCATCTTAGAAAACTCATCAGTTCCAGCACCTACAACTCTATATACGATTCTTAGCAAATCCCCATCAATTCGACAAATACTAATTGGACGAGGAAGTAATCTCTCCCCGTGATTAGAATAAACCGAAATGAACTGACCAGGGATGGCATTCTTTGCAATATCCTTAGTCTCAAACCAAATTTCAAATACGCCGTTGGCAAGCTTAGATGCCTTAGCGATAGTTGCATTTTCTCTAAAAGTCATAAAATCTCCTTCTTCAAATGATCTTTACTTACCAAGAGCCCCGTTAATATCCGCCTTCATATCCATCACAGCCTGTCTTGCTGCATCGCCAAAGTTCTTATCACCAAACTTAGCATAAGCATCCTTTGTATATGCTGCAATAATTCCTCTTGAGCTGTTAACGATTGCACCTAAACCATCTGGGTTAAAGAAATCTACTAAGTCCTTACCCTGACCACCCTGAGCACCGTAACCAGGTACTAAGATGAAATTCTTAGGCATAATCTTACGAAGTGCTCTACCCATTTCTGGATATGTAGCACCGACTACAGCACCAATGTTAGAGTAATCTCCATCCATTGAAGCCTCGCCCCATTCTCTTACCTTCTGACCAACTACTTCGTAAAGTGGCTTGCCATCAATTAATCTATCCTGAAATTCTCCTGAAGAAGGATTAGATGTCTTAACAAGAATGAATAAACCTCTGTCATTCTCATTACAAACCTTAACAAATGGATCGATACCATCTGAACCAAGATATGGATTTACTGTTGCAAAATCCTCATCGAAAGGTGTGAATTCCTTAGAACCAACCTTAATCTTACCAATATGAGCGATTGCATAGCTCTCTGAAGTTGAGCCAATATCGCCTCTCTTAACATCACCAATAACTACTAAGCCCTTTTCGTGGCAATAGTCAACAGTTCTTTTAAATGCTACCAAACCAGGAATACCAAATTGTTCATACATGGCAATCTGTGGTTTAACAGCTGGAACAACATCATAAATCTTATCGATGATTTCCTTGTTAAATCTCCATATAGCCTCACTTGCGCCTTCTAAACTTTCGCCATACTCCTCAAAAGTAGCCTCCTTAATGTGCTGTGGAATGAACTTCATCTGAGGGTCAAGACCTACAACGATTGGTGCATCTGTCTCAACAATTTTCTTAATTAATTTACTAATCATAATTTTTCCTTTCTCTCTTAAACATAAATAGTATATGCTCTTAGGTCATATCTTCCTGTTTGGATAAAAAAAATTACGTACAACTTTCTTATCTGAAAAATTATACAGTAATAAAGCCCAAAATACAACATCAAATTTTGGGGGAATTCCTTAGAAGTCACCTTTTATGCCGGCTAATTAATCTTGTTTTTAATTAACTAAAAATGTATAATAAGTACAGTGAAAAACTGAATAAAGAGTAGAGGAAATGAAAGGACAACGACATAATATGGGAGAACGAAACTTTATATCATGTGACCAAAAATCAAATGTACACGTGATGATTTGGAAGCCTGATAAGGCTCTTTATCCAAAACCAATTGCAATTTTACAGATTGCGCATGGCATGGTGGAGTATATCGAAAGATATGCGGACTTTGCACATTTTCTTACACAAGCAGGAATCTTAGTGGTAGGCAATGACCATCTGGGACACGGTCATACTGCAAGCTGCGAGGAGGACTTAGGCTACTTTAGACACGAGAATCCAGAGAATGCGCTGGTTCACGACATGCACCACTTAACTAACATAATCAAGGCGAAATACCCTAATGTGCCATATTTTCTATTAGGTCACAGCATGGGCTCTTTTATGACAAGAAAGTACATTAGCATTTACGGAGACGAACTTGATGGCGTGATTCTTTCCGGCACAGGAAACCAGGCAAAGCCATTGATCTCATTTGCATTAACATTAACTAACATTATCGGCTTATTTAAGGGGGAGCGTCACCGCTCACAGTTTCTTGCAAATGCCATGAGTTCAAGTTACAACAATAAAATCAAGAATCCAAAGACTCCAAGCGACTGGATTAGCCGCGATGAGGAGATTGTGGACCGCTACGTGCACGATAAATACTGCACTTTCCTATTCACAATCAATGCCTACAAGGGTATGTTTAGAACTATCAAGTATATCTCAAAGCAACACAACATCGACAAGATTCCAGCAGATTTACCTATGCTTATGGCTTCCGGCACTATGGATCCGGTAGGTGGCTATGCTAAGGATGTGAAGAAGCTCTATCAAAGATATTCTAAGCGCATTAACAACATCACTCTTAAGCTCTACGAGGGCGACCGCCACGAGATTTTAAACGAGCTTGATAGAGAGACAGTTTATCAGGATATTTTAAATTGGATTTTAGTCCAGCTTGGAAAGTAGAAACTACACCAGTTTAAGATTTAAAACTTTAGATTTTAAGCTTTAAGACTTAAGCTTTAATATTCAATCAGAACAATAATAAAAGCCAGCTAATTGAAAGCATTTGCAATCCGTTAGTTGGCTTATTTTTGAGTTAAACGCTCCGCGAGGATGCGCACGGATTCGGGTCTGCTGAATCAGACCCGAATCCGGCGCGCAAGACTCATGAGCGAGTCTTGACATTATGAAAATGTATCTAGCCCCACTATTCTGTCACAGCCGTTGCATTAGTTGCGCCCCAAGGGGCTCCTGTGACAAAGCCGCTATAATACTCTACATTTTCAATATTTAGGCAAGCGTTAATTCCTATGCTTACCATGTTTTTCGGGAAGCGAATTGTAGTTACACCACAGTTTGCAAAGCACTCAGAACCTACAGAAATTAGGCTATCCGGCAGTGTGATTTCTGTTAGCTTACGGCAATTATAAAAAGCTCTGTTGCCAATCTTTTCAAGGCCATTTGGAAGGCTGATGCTGGTTATATTGTTGTTGTCGCTAAAGGCATTGTCTGCAATTGACTCAACCCGCTTTCCATCAATAGTCTCTGGGATAACCACAAGGGCGGCATCCTTTCCCCAGTCCGATAGGCCAAGAATGGTAACTTCATCATTTTCATCAATCTCATAGCTAAAGGTCTTTGGCTTTATTTTGCTTTTGTTCTTGTTCATTAGCTGCATTACTCCGATTATGGATATAATCAGCACAATGCCAATCACTAGGCCAATTCCTATGGATATGAGATTTTGCTCTGTTTTAGATTTGAAATTATGTCTTCCCTTCTTTTTCATATTGCTCCCCCACTCTTATTTTTTCTATCGCCGATTCATAGGCCAATGTCGCCCGCAAAAGCAAACCTTGCCGAATCGGATATAAATTAACAAGTCACAAAAATCCTATCTTATAACCTTAGTTACAAAAACCTCCACTAGCTTTGGATCAAACTGGCTTCCGCTACAATCTATAAGTTCTTTTACAGCCTCTTCCTTTGTAAGAGTCTTTCTATATGGTCTGTCGTGGGTCATGGCATCGTAAGCATCTACAATAGAAAAGATTCTTGCAAGGAGGGGAATTTCCTCTCCTTTAAGACCATCAGGATAGCCGCTACCATCATATCTTTCATGATGTGAACGAATGTCATCGGCGATGCCTTCAAGCTCCTTGGCTGCCTTTGCAATTCTATAACCCTTTTCTGGATGGGTTCTCATAAGCGCCTTCTCATCCTCGTCAAGTGCTCCATTTTTCATAAGCACAGAGTTTGGAATTGAAACCTTACCAATATCATGAAGAGTAGCAAGCATGGCTAGCTGTCCCATCTCTAATTCTGTTAAATCAAGAGCCAATGCAAATTTATTACAAAGAATTCTCTCTCTTTCAATCTGCTTATCAGCAGCTGTGTCATACTCGTTAAGCCCCTGCTTTAGAGAGCCCACAAGGGAGCTTCTAGCTGAATCCTTCGACAACATTTTCTTATTACGCATAGAAGTTATGGCGATGTTTACATTGGTGTCTACTGGTTCATTTTTATTAAGAGCCACAAGACCAAATTCCGCAGTAACTCTCATCTTCTTTGTAGAAAGTCGCTTCTGAATTGTCTCCATAATCTCTTCCATCTCAAGGTATAGTGCCTTATCCCTCTTTCTTGAAAGGATTACGATGTTACCACCATCAAGACGTGCTATGAAATCCTTCTTAGAAGTTTTTTCTGTTAAAATGTTGGCAAGGCCCATAAGTACTCTATCTCCAACGTCCTGACCGTAATTGTCATTAATACGGCTTAAATTATCTATATCTGTGACGCAGATTGTAAGGTAGTTGTTTAGATTTTTTGCACACTCTCTGTAAAAGCTGCGCTTGTTATAAAGTCCTGTTAGGGCATCAAAGGTAACTGATCTTTCCAAGTCATCATAGGCCTTTGTTAAATCCGTTACATCCTGCATTACAAGGATTACGCCTAGTAATCTCCTCGCACCACTATAAAGCTTGTGAACCTTACACTCATAGATTTTTTCATTAACAGTCCAAGTAAATTCAGTTTTTGTGGCAAGGTCTTTACATTTTTTATTAAAGATAAACCATTCAATAGTCTGATCCCTGTTATCAAGCTCAATATCTGGGAAAATCTCTGCTAGGGCTGTATTAAAATCCGCAACTACGCCCTCATAATCAAAAAGAATTACCGGCACCTTCATGTGGTCAATAATCATGGTATGAGTGATATGAAGCATTGTTTTTTTTGAATACCAGAAGGTGTTCCAATAAAGCAACACTCCCAGCAAAGCGTAAAACAAAATAGAAATATCAAATCGAATATCCACATAATCTGAAATAAAAAGATACTTTACTAATAAAACCAATATGCTACCAATGATTAAAGAACTGTATCTTCCCCAGTAAACATAAGGGATTCGAAGACATTTTATAAATAATATAGATATAATAAATGCCAAAATGAAAATGTCATAGATAGCATGAATTGCAAAGCCTGTACTTGCCTCATAGCCTAAAACATAGCCGTTACCCACCATGTTATAGCTAAATTTTAGTGCTCTTTCATTGAAAATGTTCATAATAAACACGAAGGCATCTGCAAGCCCTACAATAATAAAGATCCACTCAACTACTGTTAAATAGAGATTTCTAAGTCTTGTAAAATCCACACAGTAGTGAAACAAACTAATAAGTAAATAATCTTGGAAAATTAAATTGATACTAACGCCTATGGACATTGCTGTGTAATCGTTAGTCAGAAAATTTACGGAATAACTAAAAATTGATCCAATAGCACAAAATGAAGCCATAAGTAAACTTTTACCTATAGCTTCATGTTCTTTGTATACTCTAATCATGAGTCCGATTAACATTACAGCTGCTGTCCAATATAACACTAGTAAACCAACGTTCATAGACTCCTCCCCTTTACAACAAATGATTTAACTATATTATAACTATTGCAGCTGTTTTAATCAAGTAATTATGCTACTTTACAAGCAAATAAATAAAGTAAGCAAGGTAGGAAATTAGTAACACAAATCCACCTAATCTATTAAGTTCCTTCTTTCTTACTACGCAAAGGAATAAAATCACCATAACAACTGTTGCGATGATAGAATCCACAATAAATGCAGCTTGGAAAGTAACAGGAATAATAAGTGCTGATGTACCTACTACAAAAAGAATATTGAAAATGTTACTACCAACGATATTACCAACTGCAAGATCTGCATTACCACGTTTAGCTGCAGTTACTGAAGTAACAAGCTCAGGAAGTGAAGTACCAAGAGCTACAATTGTAAGACCAATAAGTCTATCTGACATACCACAAATCTTAGCAATTCCCTTTGCACCATCGACTGCTACATTTGAACCAAAGACAATTAAGACAATACCAATAACAATTAAGCAAAATAACTTCCAAATTGGTAACTTCTTACCTGCTTCAATTTCATCTGATTCCTCTGCTTCGCCATTATCCTTATTCTTCTTAGTCCAGATAAATAAGTAAGCAAGATAGCCAATAAATAATACCCATAAAATAACACCATCTACTCTGCTAACCTGACCATCAAGACCAAGTACTAAAAGTACAAGTGTTACTGCAAGTGTAAATGGAATATCAATAAAGATTGTTGTCTTTAAAACGGCAATAGTTGTTATAACCGCTGTTAAACCAAGAATAATAGCAACATTCATAATGTTACTACCAACTACATTACCAATTGTAATATCAGCACTGCCCTTAAAAGCTGATGTAATACTTACGGCAGCTTCTGGAGCTGAAGTACCCATGGCAACAATTGTTAAACCTACAATAATTTCTGGAATACCAAGCTTTACTGCTACACCTGCAGCACCCTCAACAAACCAGTCAGCGCCCTTAACTAAGAGAGCAAATCCCACAACAAGGAATAGGATAAATTTTAAAAGACTTAAAAAATCCATATTCTAACCTCCGACTTAATTTCTTTAATTTCCTTTTTAGTCACATAATTTTGCAACAATATAATACTATAGAATTTCAATAATTCGGTCAATTTTTTATACTGAACTTTAAAAATCGGAAACGTGCAAATTTCGCACGTTTCCGATTTTATGTGTGTATTTTATATACTTATGGCATTAACGACCTCTAATCTTAAAATGTTTAACCTCATCTGCAAGGGTATCTGCTTCCCTATCGATTTCCTTAGATACTTCGTAAACATTTCCAACACTAGACTTAATCATATCTGTTGTAGCAGCAATCTCTTCACTGCTTGCTGCATTTTCCTCTGCCGCTGCTGAAAGAGAAGTTACTAAGTCATTAACCTGTGAGAAGTTTGTATTAATAACGTCATTAACCTCTGTAATTCTCTTAATAGCTTCATTAACCTTACTAATAGAATCAACAATATCTACAAACTTACCTCTAGTAGCCTCAACAGACTCATTCTGTAAATTAACGTTATCTTTAACTACCTTACTCTGTTTATCTGCTAAATCACTGGCCTTCTTTAAGGCATCTAACATTTCATTAATTGTGCTAGCAGAACCTGCTGACTGCTCTGATAACTGTCTAATCTGTTCTGCTACAACAGCAAAGCCTCTACCTGCCTCACCTGCTCTTGCTGCCTCAATAGAAGCATTTAATGAAAGGAGATTTGTCTGAGAAGCAATATCTGTAATAAGGGAACTTGCCTCTCCAATCTTTGTAGCGGATTCTGTAATACCTGTAAGTAAAGAGAAAATCTGATTGAATGACTCAAGAGATGCCTTTGTAACCTCCATAAGTCTTTCTACTTCTTTCATACCTTCTGCTGTTACATTATCAATTTCACCGGAAGCATCTGCAAGATTTTGAGAAGCATTTCCATTCTCATCAATAAGGCCTTGAATATCATTCATGTTGTTAGATAACTGAGTAATATCACCAGCCTGTGTTGTGGCTGTTGTAGCCATATCATTAACAGCCTGAGCCACTGATTCAATCTGCTCATTACAAACTGAAGCAAGTTGTGAAATATTTCTACTTGAAGCTGAAACGCTATCAGAAGAATCATAAATCTGACCTACAATATCTGATAACCCTTCCTGTAGCTTATCTGCCGACTTAGATAAAGAACCAATTTCATCGTTGTTATCTAGAATAAATGGGTCAAAAGCCAAATCATTATTAGCTAAAGTATTAATATCATCATCCACCTTAACAAGATTAATTCTAATATATCTAATCATTAAGGTATCCATAATAATTACAATTATATAAAGGATAGCTGCAACCACACCTGCTGCAAAAATAGATTTTGCAATCGAAGCTTCATTATCTGTTTTTGAATTTGTTGCATAATCACTAATAATATCTTGTATAATCTCAAGTTCATCCCTTGCTGCTATTAAGTTATTCATCTGAAGAGATATATCTCCTGTAAAAGTTGAGAAATCGTAAGCATCATTACCAGTATTATAATAATCCCAGAAGGCTTCTATGGCTTTATTAATACTAGTTCCTTCATAAACATGGCTTCCAATTTCTGGATACTTATCAATCAAGCTTTCAACATTACCAATATGTTCTTCAGTTGTCTTTAGATAACTATTAAAATTCTCGATTAATTGCGCTCCCTTATCAGAGCGTGAAGAAGCATAAATTATAAAATACAATTCTACAGTAGCAGCTCTACAAAGATCTCTATCTGCAGATAGTACCTCTGAACTAACTGTATATAGCTGCTCATAATAAAGCTTCTCACTATCCTTAGTAGTGGTTTTTACCATACTTGCAAAATAGCCTGTTAAAAAAAGCCCAATTAAGCCTAATGGAATAACCATAAGCATAAGCTTACGTCTAATGTTAAGGTGCTTAAACATATCTTGATCCTCCTAAATATGAAATTATATCACGAAAATACCTAGATAAATTATAGCACCTTTACCATTCTAATTCAATCAAAATAACAGCATTAGTTAATAGCAGTTACTGTATAATCCTTAGCTTCTACTGCTGCCTTTAATGTGTCATTAGAGACCTCACTTGTTAACTCAACTACTGCTTCTCCTGCCTCATGGCTAGCTGTTGCAGAGCTTACACCATCAAGGGCCTCAAGAGCCTTAACCACTGAAGCCTCGCAATGTCCACACATCATACCTGTAATCTTAATTGTTTTTTTCATAGTTTGTTCTCCTTTAATTAATTCTTTATTTTGCAAATCTTCAAGATCAACTTCTATATTCTCTAGATTAACTTGAAGATTATTAGCACTATTTTCATTAACTGCCAGCTTCTCTTCTTTCTTATGCATCTTAAAGAAGTTAAGTCTAAGGGCGTTAGTTACTACACAAAAGCTTGATAAACTCATGGCTGCTGCGCCAAATATAGGATTTAGGCTCCAACCAAAGAGATGTATATAAACTCCTGCTGCAAGAGGAATTCCAATAATGTTATAAATGAAAGCCCAGAATAAGTTCTCATGAATATTCTTTAGGGCCTTCTTTGAAAGCTTAATAGCTCCCACAACGTCTGATAAGTTACTCTTCATAAGTACCACATCTGCTGACTCAATAGCCACGTCAGTACCTGCACCAATGGCAAAGCCCATATCAGCTGACACAAGGGCTGGGGCATCGTTAATACCATCTCCTACCATAAGGACCTTACCCTTAGTCTTTAGCTCATTAATTGCCTTAGCCTTACCCTCTGGAAGGACACCAGCAATAACCTCATCTACCCCTGCTTCCTTACCAATTGCCTTGGCTGTAAGCTCGTTATCACCTGTAATCATTACTACTCTAAGGCCTGCTTCACGCATCTCCTTAATAGCTCTTGCAGAATCTTCCTTAATTGTATCTGCCACCCCAAGGATTGCTAAAAGATTATTATCCTTAGCTAAGAAAATGGCTGTCTTTCCACTAATTGACAGCTTCTTAGCCATGTCGCTAAATTCCTTAAAGATTGGAGCCTTGCCCTTTATAAAGCTTTCATTACCAGCATAAATTAAACTACCATCAGCTAATTTACCCTTAAGACCGTTACCTGAAACCGCTTCAAAGTCAGTGATTTCTACTTCTACAACGCCCTTTTCCTTCGCGTAATCTACAATAGCTTTAGCAAGGGGATGTTCTGATTTAATTTCAAGGGAATAGATATATTTTAATACATCTTCAATTCTTTCCTTACTATCAATAATCACGTCTGTAAGGCTTGGCTCGCCCTTAGTGATTGTTCCTGTCTTATCAAGGGCTACAATCTGCATCTTTCCTGTCTCTTCAATAGAAACTGCTGTCTTAAACATAACGCCGTTTCTAGCCCCAACACCACTGGCAACCATAATAGCTACTGGAGTTGCAAGGCCAAGGGCACAAGGACAGCTAATTACTAATACCGATATTGCTCTTGCTAATGAAAATGCTAAATCTTCTCCAAGTATCATCCAAACAATAAAGGTAATCACTGCTATAGCAATTACTATTGGAACAAATATAGCAGAAACCTTATCTGCCACCTTAGCTATAGGGGCCTTAGTGGCTGCTGCATCAGATACCATCTGAATAATCTTAGATAGAGAAGTGTCTCTACCTACTCTTGTGGCCTTAACCTTAATAAAGCCTGATCTATTAGTTGTAGCTGCAAATACTGTGTCATTCACTTCCTTATCCACAGGAATACTCTCACCTGTAAGGGCTGACTCATCGATACTTGTGCTACCCTCTAGTACAAATCCGTCAATTGGTACATTTTCACCAGGTCTTACTGCTAGCACATCACCTACCATAACCTCTTCGATTGGGACTTCTACCTCCACCCCATCACGAATTACATTAGCTTTCTTAGCTGCAAGCTTTAAAAGTGCCTTAAGAGCGTCTGTTGTTCTGCCCTTTGAAATAGACTCAAGTAGCTTACCTACTGTAATAAGTGTAACAATCATAGACGCTGACTCAAAATAGAGATTGTGAGCATATGAGTGTAATCTCTCCATATCACCCAAAGTCATAGCATCTGTCATTGCAAAAACTAAGATTAATGACCATGCAAATGAAACGCCAGAACCTAGGGCAACTAGAGTATCCATATTCGGAGCTCCGTGAATTGCTGACTTAAAGCCGCTAACAAAGAACTTCTTGTTAATATACATAACAATAATTGCAAGAAACATCTGAACTAGGGCAATTGCCATTGGGTTGCCATCAAAAAAGCTAGGCAATGGCCAGTTAAACATCATATGCCCCATGCTAAAGTACATAAGCACTAGTAAAAATACGATAGAGCTTACTAATCTCTTAATAAGTACTGGTGTTTCTCTATCTACTAAACTCTCTTCAATTCCTCTTGTCTGACTTGATGCGTGATGAGTGCTAGCTCCTGTCTTGTCGCTTCCATTAGCTTCTGCATCTGCGCTTCCATCATCTCTTTTACTAGCTCCATAACCTGCATTAGTTATGGCCTTAATTATATCTTCTTCCTTGGCATTACCTGTAACGCCCATGGAATTAGTAAGTAAGCTAACTGCACAAGACTCAACGCCTTCTACCTTGCTAACAGCCTTCTCGACTCTGGCCTGGCATGCAGCACAGCTCATACCTGTAACATTATACTGTTCCATAATCTTCCTTCCTGATCTTTTCTAATTTAGTTCTTAAACTAACTAGTTTTATCTAGTCACTTTAATCACTAAGTAAAGATCTACTTAATAAACTTCTGAATGGTCTTTACAAGTTCATCAACAGAAGCATCATCGCCTTCTCTTATGTCGTTTACAACACAAGACTTAATGTGATTTGCAAGTAATAACTTACTAAAGCTATTAAGGGCTGAACTTGCAGCACTTACCTGATTAAGTACATCGATACAATAAGCATCTGACTCTATCATCTTCTTAACGCCTCTAATCTGACCCTCAATTCTACTTAGTCTGTTGATTAAATCCTTGTATTCCTTATCATTCCTTTCCTTCTTTCTGTCACCACAATGGCAACAGACCTCATCGGCTGCAATCTCTACAAGCTCATCAGCCTCTTTATTTATCTTATCTGCATTATCTGGCATAAAAACACTCCTTTAACTTTAAGTCTACTCTAATATATATAATACCCCCACGGGGTATACATGATTCATTTCATATAATATACCCCCACGGGGTATATGTCAATACCTGTTGCAATTTCATATTGCAACAGGGCGTCCACCGATTTGCGAAGCAAATTCTTATGTGGGCTTTCCCCACACGTTGCAATTTTATATTGCAACAAAGCGTCCACCGATTTGCATTGGCATCAAAAAAGTAGCTCTACTGCTGCCCTAAGACAAACAATAAAGCTACTTACATTTCTAAATATGTTGCAATTTTACATTGCAACCTAACGCCCACTGATTTGCGAAGCAAATTCTTATGTGGGCTTTCCATATTTTACTGATTATCGTTTCTCCACATAACCCCTATCTGCAAACCACTTGTGCATATAGTTTGTAATATAAAGGGTATCAAGAGTATAAATGTGAGGACCAAAGCCCGTCTCATCATATCCAAAATTCATGTTAAACTTTCTGCCCCTAAAACGACCACATTTAAAACTCTTAGACAGATTAACGCCTCTTATATTTAAATCTCCATTAATACTAGTATATAAATCAAGTTCATTATAAGTATGGTCATTATTAATTCGATACATTTTAGTAAAAACATCATTACAACTAGAAGCACCAAGTCCTCTAAAATACTTAGTATTCATCCAGTTAAAACTAACATCCATCCAGTTACCATAAACCCTAACAATAAATCTATCATCAATAAATCTAGCGTCATTATATAAGTCACTAATAGAATATATAACATTATTTACAGGATATTGATACTCGCCTTTGTGAATACCTTTCTCAACAACAGGGAAGAAGACAAGACCAACCATTAAATATAAAAGACCAAAGGGCAATAAAAAACAACTAATATAAAAAGAGCCATTAACACTAGTAGCAACTCCATTAATGTATGCGGTAGTGTAAAAAGGATCATTAAAAGACATAGTCAATAAAATAATTCCAGCAAAAATACAAATAAAACCAACAGCACTAAAAGCAATCCTTGGAATCTTTAAATTACTGCCCCATTTAATATAAAAATTTCTTTTTTTCTCATTTGGAAACATATAACACCTCAACTAGTAAAAAATTCAAGCCACTTCCCTAAGTTTTTACAATCTCCAACCCGCTATATCTGTTTTCTCAAATTCATACTCCAACTTTTTCCCATAAGCCTTCTCATAAGCTGTCTTCTTTTGCTCATAATCCTTTTGCATCATAAGAACGCTATTCTCCCTCTCTGTTAAGTTAGGATCAGGATAAATTGCTGGAAGAACATGGAGTCTGTATCTAACATTATCAAATTCAGCACCCGGCTTTCCTGTGCCAGGTTCATCAATCATCTCTGTAAAGAATGAAAGGATTGGTACGTTAAATTTTGCCGCATAAAAGTAAGCACCTCTCTTAGGTGGACGAGGCTTTCTGTAGTTATACCACATTTCTTGCTCAGGATAAATCAAAATTATTTCCTTTTTCTTAGTTAAAAGATGATTAAGAGTTCTATGGAAATGTCTATTCATATAGTCTTTATCTGGGCTAATAGGAATTGTATCCGCATAATTTGTAAGGAATTTCAAAATTCCCTTCATTAAAAGATTCGTATCCTGACTTACAATAAACATCTTATGTCTACCTGCCTTTTTAAGACCATATCTTACAATTGTTGTATCTACTGGATTAAAGTGATTACTTGTTGCAATAGCACCACCCTTGTAGTCCTTAATATTCTCAAGGCCAACTATCTCAGTTTTTGCATTTACTAGATTAGTAGCTATATCTACGACTCTTCTTGCAATAAAGTTTCTGTAAATATATGAAATGCTACATCTATGTTTAACAAACTTGCCTAATATGTACTTTCTTTCTTCTCTTGAAAGAATTGCATCATCTATTTCAACCTTATCATTAAAACGACCTTCTCTTGCTGCTTTAATAATATTTTCAATTACAATCTTCTTGCTATCTCCTACTGCCATAAAGCTCCCTCTCTTTTAAGCTAATAATCTAACCTTTTCTCCTGATTCATAAACCTTCTTAAAAGTTGCCTTTTCAGAATTTGCAATCTTTATAGATGCTTCAAGCATTTCATTAGTCTCTTTAGCATCAATATCCTTCTTTGTTTGATCATAAGCAGCTTTATAATTTAGGATATCCTGGTAGTATTCGCTCTTCTTAGCATATTCCCAAAAATAGCTTTCATACTGAACTTCATCATACTGCCATGGCTTGTCTGTTAAGTTGTAGTGGATGAGCTTAGGATTTTCTAAAACTGCCTTGCCTTCAGTTGGCATAGCATCCCAAACATCGCTTAAATACTTAATCTTACCGTGGCACATAGCATTTATGTAATCCTGGTCTGGTGCAATTGTATCAAAGTGGTACTTATTGTAGAGTCTTAGGAAATTAGAACCCATCTCCACTTCTCTTAATTTCTTAAAATCCATTAAAAGTACACCAGAGTTAATATATTTTTCTGCTGGCTTAATTCCAATTGCCTCTTCCATATAAGTTCTAAAAGGAGGAATATTGCATGTAGAAGTATCTGCAATAGCTCCAATTAAATTACCTTCAAGGTCGATATTATAAAGCTCTGAAATATCACCAGGCACAATAATATCGCTATCAATATAAATACCCTTGTCATATTCTGGGAACATATCTGGTAAAAACAATCTAAAGTAAATAGTAATTGTCTGATAGATTTCTCTAAGGCCCATATTTACCTGTAAATCCTCAATTGTATCCTTCATCTTACAAAATTCGATTTCAAAGTTTTCTCTTGCAAGAGATGCAATCTTTCTTCTATTAACTTCGCTTAAATCCTGATGAATTACATGGATCTTGTAGTTGTTCTCCTTTGATGCATTTTCAATTAAAGAACAAAGCGCAACACTTAAAAATGGCGCATAATTATCATCAATAGCAAAAAATATAGGTACTGTCTGTCTCATATTATTATTCCCTTCCTCTTAAACAATTATCATTAATCTTTCTACTCTGATATTCACTAAGCAAACTATTATATCTGTCAAATAGTTCGTCATAGTCGTGTAACTTTAATACCTCGTGAACTCTATCCATGTCCCAAGGTTTAACCGTTACTTGTCTAAACTTTGGGAAGAATCTAAAGGTAGTTGTAAAATGTCTAAAGACCGTATCGTTATGATCTCGTCTTTGGTCATTATACTTTCTTTCACACTTCTTCTTAGCTATTGCAAGCTTATTTAAAGAACTTTGATCTGGCATTAGCATCTGCTTAGAAATGCAACGCATACGGCTCTTCTTAAATAGACCAGTCTCTCTAATCTTGGTCATATTAAGAAGTAGAACTCCCGAATTAAAGTAGTCAAACTTTAAAATCTTTGGTTTCCTTCTAAAGAAATGTTTACCGTAATAATCTAATACGCCAGCAAATTCATAATTATCTATATTCTGATGATAGAATTCGCTAAAGTCCTTCTTTGCTAGTACGTCTGTGTCTAAATAGAGTATTCTATCTGGTATCTCCTCAATCTCATCTGCATAAAGTCTTAGCATGCAGCATGGTGTAAATCTTGTACCTAAATTGGCTTCGGGTTTCTCTTTCTCAAAGAACTTAGATACATCAATTATCTTTATTGTTGAGCCTTCTCGTCTTTGGTGGATGTATTCGGACAAGAAGTCAATAAATGCATTAGAGACCGCCTTGTATTGCTTTCCCGCCATGGTTAGTTCAAGGGTTAGCACGTAGATGTTAAGCGGCTCTGTACTATTATCTAATAGTGAGATGGTGGACATTAAAAGTCCGCGCTCCATCTTGCGGTCACCACAGTATAATATGTTCATAAGTCTCTCCCTTATATTGCTTTTTGTTCCCCTTTATCCTTTTGTACATAATTGTAGTAATCGTAATTACTATTCTCTGCCCTAGAAAGCATTGTATTGTAAATCTCATCGTGTAGTTTCTTTTGAGCTTCTTTACTTGATAGTGTCATGTCAGGATAAAACGGACCATCATAATAAATTGTTATCTTCGCCTTATCAGAAAATCTTCTTTTCTGATATGTAACTGTCTGGCAAAATGCAGCTGTATTAAGCTCTACTGGGAATCTAAAGGAAGTGTCCTTAAATGGTCTAATCTTAGAATAATAAGGCCATAAATGGGCTTCCGGATAGATTGTCACAGGGTGTCCCGTTCTAATTCGTCTTGTATAGGCAGCTCTAAACTTCTTAAATCCCTTAATGGAATCTGGTGTTGGAAGGGCGCCTATCATTGTTAGGATGTGGCCAATAACTGGCAGTGCGAAATTCGCAGGACTTACCACTGTATAGATTCTTTTTGGCAATGCTGCAATTGCAGGCATGACTACGTCTCCAAAGGCTTGTGTATGATTGCTATACAAAAAATATCCCTTAAGCTTGGACTTTCTTAAAACCTTGCGATTCTTATAACTAACTCGAAGAATCAACTTAGTATATATAAGTCCAACTGGAATTGTTAAGAAAATGTATAAAAGCCAGGCAAAAAATACATAGAAAGGATTCTTATGTACCCATTTATAATTATCCTTAAGCTTATAATCTTGATTAGTACTATCTACTAAGTCGTCTTCAAAGCTTGTATAATACATGGTTTTTCTCATTTTCCTTCTTTATCCTCCCTCTAACTTTAATTTTATTATCAAAGATTATTGTAATCTAGATGTATACAATTGTCAACGAAAATAGCATAGATATTGCGACTTATAGTCTAACAAGTCTTGTTATATGGTTTTAAAAACTACATGTATAAAAAATAATAAGGGCATCATAGATAATCGGACCTGACTTATCTATGATGCCCTTAGCTTTTGTAAGCTGGCTTACATTTATTAGAAGTCTAAAAGACAACTAACCTTTATTCAAGTGTGAATCCACTAACTGCCTGACTAAGGTCACTAGCAATCACTTCTTCTTTTGCAGACATTTCAACTACCTCTGCAACTACATCAGCAACATCACTTACTGCCTTTACACTATCAGCTGAGCTTGCAGCTGTAACCTGTGTTGATTCTGCAATATTATTAATTGCATAACTTACTTCACCCATTGTTCTTTCAATTGTAGATGACATTTCAGAAATACTTTCTGATATTTCATCAATATTATGTGCATCATCACCATATTGTTTACCAACCTTTACAAATTGGTCATAATCTGGTGTAACAGTTTCA
The DNA here is from genome assembly GCF_016290755.1 of Lachnospira sp. Classification (NCBI taxonomy): domain Bacteria; kingdom Bacillati; phylum Bacillota; class Clostridia; order Lachnospirales; family Lachnospiraceae; genus Lachnospira; species Lachnospira sp. The sequence goes on along the minus strand of NZ_JAEEVD010000042.1, from coordinate 1,762 downwards.
TTTACAAATGCAAGAATCTTTTGAGCATCAGCTGTTAATTCTTCAAAGGCTCTTTGAACATCTTCTACTGTATTTTGGATCTTACCTACTGCTTCAGTTGTATCTCCTGCTAACTTACCAATCTCAGTAGCAACTACTGCAAAGCCCTTACCTTGTTCACCTGCTCTAGCAGCCTCAATTGAAGCATTTAAAGAAAGCAAATTAATCTGCTCTGCAATATCTGAAATAGTTCCTGCAAGAGTACCAATTGATTCTACTATACCTGCATTATCTATACTCTTCTTAAGTGATACGTCGTATTCTTTTGATAGGCTAATAGCATTGTCATAAGCAACTTTACTTCTTGTTTCAACATCGCTTGCTCGTAACATAATTTCCTTAGCCATATCCTTTGATTTAGCTGCCTGTTCAGAAAGAATTGATACTGATGAGTTAACTTCCTCAGTAGATGCATTAACCTCCTGAGTAGCAGCTGATGAAGACATAACTGCTTCATTAATTTCAGACATATTACTCTTAATCATATCAAACTTATTTGTAAGCTCTGTAGTAGCATTATTTAGCATTTGTGATGAATTATCAAGGGATTCAGAATGTTCTGATATAGCACCTATAATATCTTTATAGGTATCATACATAGCATTAAGAGAATTACCTAAATCTCCTACTTCATCTTTTGTTTTAACATTCAATGAAGGAATTGTATAATCTCCGTTTGATAAATCTACTGCAAATTTCTTTACCTTTACTATTGAATTAGTAATCTGCTTAACAACCAAATATATAACTGCAGCTACAGCTATTACTGCTACAATACATATGATAACAATCTTAAAAATCAAGCTTAAAATTGGTTCTTCTAATTCTGACTGATTAATCATTACAGCCAATTTCCAATTAGTCTTATCAATTGTCTTCCAATAAAGATCTACATCTTCACCATCATCATCAGTAAATTCCGATGTACCTGTAGCAGAACTTAAAATTTCCTTACCTGCTTCAGCCATAGAAGAATTTGATACATTAACAATATTAGTTGCCTTTGAAATATACGCATCATTTTTATATCCAATAAATATACCTGAAGATGTAAGAAGCATTGCATAGCCAGTCTTACCGACCTTAATATTTGTTGCAATTTCCTTAATATCAGAAATCTCAACATCTACTGTAACACATCCTATAAATTGATTATTAGCATCAAACATAGGTGCTGCACAAGTCATCATTATCATTCCACTTGTTGCATCATAATATGGGTCTGTAAAGACTGCTGATGTATTAGCTTTTGCAAGTTTATAATATTCTTGGCTAAAATAGTCATAATCTGCTGTAGAGTAATCATATGTTGTTACAATACTACTACCTTCTCTGTAAGCATAAGGACCCCAAATTTCATTATTATTATATACATTAGGTTCGAACCAAAAACCTGAGCCTAAAATTCCATCATAGGTACTTACAATTGATTTTAAAGACTGCTCTAAATCTTCTGCCGAAGCTGTTTGATATAAATTCTGTCCTGTTGCTGCTTCTGCATTAGCTGTTGAAGAAATATCCATAAGGATAGTATTAATATTATAGGCTTCTCCATTTAAAGATGTCTCCATTAATTCCTCATTACTTTTAATTAATTCCGATCTTGCTAAATTAGCACTTACTATTGTAAGTATAATCATTGCCAAGATAATTGTTGGTATAAGAAGGCACAGCAATTTGGTACTAATGTGTTTAAACTTCATAGAAAAAAAACCCCTATTTC
>NZ_JAEEVD010000090.1:0-4587 GCF_016290755.1 Lachnospira sp. | reverse complement strand
TCTGCAAATAGAGTAACGAAAGGATTAAAAATATAAGTTGCACCAACCTGAATTATTAAAACAGGTGTTGCCACAGCTCCATATATTGCCAGTAATTCATTACCTAGGATTCTCTCCATGTATAAACGTGGAATTGATGCTATAGAAGTAGATAATGAACTATATATAACAAGTGGAAGACATTCAATTAACAAATCAATAACAATCTTAGATTTAAAATCAAATTTAAGTGTCTCTAGCTTTCTTACTCTTGGTATATCATAAATAGCAATTGCTACTGCTGTTAATAGAGCAACTAGCAATAATGTTATGATTAAATTCTTAGTTAGATAAAGCACAGCTGAAAAAGATACAATTGTAATAATTCCTCTTATTATCATGGATTTACCAGCAATATCCAATCTCCAGTTTTTCTGAAACATACCAGAAAAACAGTCAAACACAGCCTCTCCTGCTTTTATACAAAAATAAAGAATAATACAAGCTCGCTGTTCAAGTGAATAAGGTATTACAAGGGCATAAATAATACACCCTAATAAAGATATACCTATGGTTATAACCCTACTATAAAGATATGTTCCTGCCGAATACTTATTCTTAACATCAGAAACTTGATAGTTTCTCATACCATAAACTGATATAGCATACCAGATATTAGTTACAGAAATAGCTAATGTTAGAATTCCTCCAGCGTGTAATCCTGCTAATCTTACAACCAATACAGTAATTAGCCATTGACATCCAAGGTAAAATGTAGATCCACATGTATTCCACATTACACTTGATGCTATCGATAATTTTTTATTTTCCATCTTTTACTCTTCTCCAAAATCTATATAACTTGCCAAATGATTATGCCTTTGTTCTTCTGGAGGTAACTGCATATAGTCACCATATTCTTTACGTAAGAAAGAATCGTAGTTTTTAACCACTTTAACTGAAGTATCTTCAAAAGGCACATCAATAAGTGGCCATGCCTCATGCTTTCTAATCATTAAATTCTCACCTGTAATGTATGAATAATCAATATAAAGGTCTGAATCCTTTTCTGAACAATTAGTAGCATAATCTAAATACTTCTTATAAGTCTTTTTAGATGTAACATGGAATAGTTTTAAGCCAGCATGAATAACACGCATAGCTACTGACACTAACTTCTTAAGCACTGGATTCATTCCCTCTGGAAGATTAGGATTAGGAATAAGTGTAAGCACGTGCCATCTTGCTATATTCCAAGTCTTTTTTATAATCTTCTTACGAGCAATAGGATCCTCAGGAGTCTTATCATATGGAAATATATCAATAAAAATCCCTAAAGGATAATTAGCCTGTTCATAGTCTGCTTCAATAAAACGTGTACCTCTTTTAACCATCTTAGCAAACATAAGAGGATAGTTTTCCTGAGTACTTGCATCCATGAAAATGTACTTATCACCCATTTCCTTAGGTGCAACTTCCATAAACTTGTTATAATCTTCTCTTAGCATATTAACATCAATGTCATCATCCCAAGGAATAAATCCATTGTGTCTTAATGCACCAATAGCTGTTCCGCCTGTTGCAAAATACTCTAAATCGTACTTTTCACATATCTTTACAAAATCCTTAAATATCTCTAAGATTACATCCTTTAGATGTTGTAAAGTTTCTTCATCATATTCTTTTAACTCTATATCTTTCATTAGTTTTCTCTTTCCTCATTTCAGTTTTCATCTAAAATATAAGTATAACAGAAAATATTATATTCTAATTCAAGCTAACATTCAATTAAAAGATACAGAGTTAATTATATCTTAATTATTATCCTTTTTTTCTTTTAAAAACTTCTTAGCATCCTTAAAGAAACTAGCAATAATAACTATCATTACAATTCCCAGTGGAAAGGCTGCAATTATGCTTACAGACTGAATATTACTCATTGAACTCTCTGAAAATAAAAGAGCAATTGGTAATACGATTAATAAAATACACCACATAAGCTGAATAGACTTGTGAGGTTTTTGATTTTCCTCTAATTCCTTATAGCTATAGCAAGAAGCAATTAAAGCTATAGAGTCAAAGGATGTAGCATAAAACATTACCATTGTGACAATAACAATAATTAAAACTAATGTTGAAAGTGGCATAGAATGAATTATATCCATGATTAATGAATACATATCCTGTCCATTGGCATAGTTTTCAACAAAATTAGCAGCTCCACTAACCTGTTTACCCATTGCATAGTTACCTAACACTGTAAAACTAAGTAAAGTAGATCCTACACCAAATATGTAACCTCCAAGAATAGTCTGTCTTATAGTTCTACCTCTTGATATTGTACCAATAAAGAATGGAGCACATACACACCAAACCATCCAATAAGCCCAATAATAAATTGTCCAATCCTGTGGAAAATTAGTTGTTCTTGCAGGATCAGTAAATGTGGACAATTCAAAGAAATGGTTAACCATTAAGCCTAATGACTGTAGCCCATTTTCAATAGTAAACTTTAATTCTCCACCAAAAATAAATACATAGGCTAAAAATCCAAAGAAGAAATAAATACATAATTTAGCTAAAACACTAATACCCTTCATGCCATGTAATAATGAATATGTGTAAACAGCACAAGTAATAAGTAAAATAACAATTGTAATTATTCTTCCATCAATAGTTAATCCAAATAAGTCGCTAATAATAGTAGCCATTAAAGGTGTAGCAACACTAAATGTTGTCGCAGTACCTGCAAGTAGCGCAAACACTGATAATAAATCTATAAATCTACCAAGAATTCCATCTGTCTTCTTTCCAAGCACTGGTCTACATGCTTCTGAAAATCTCTGTCTATTTCTCTTTCTTACATGAAGCATAAAGCCAAATGCAACTGCAAGTACCAAATAAAAAGCCCATGGAATCATACTCCAATGAAATAAAGGAAAAACGCCTGCCCAAGTATTTACATCGCCTAATTCCTTCATATGTGGGTTTACTGCATAAACTGCCCACTCGTTAAATGAGTAAAATAAAATATCTGCTGCCAAACCACAAGTAAACATCATACTTCCCCATGCAAAGAATGAATACTTAGGTTTTTCATCTTGTCCACCTAAAACAATATCGCCATATTTTGAACAGGCAAGAACAATAGAAATAATAAATACTCCCAAACCAATAATTAAGTAATAAGAACCAAGTGTATCTCCAAAGAAAAATCTTATCTTAGATAAAACTTCGTTAGACTCCACTGGAAAAATCACAAACAAAACTGCAAGTCCTAAAATAAATGCTAAAGGAACTAATGTAATCATCCAATCTATTTTTTTAGCATCTACTTCTTTAGTTAATTTCTTATCTTCAACTTCCTCAATATAACTTTCCATTTTTTTATCCTTTCGTCATTAAACTAGAATTTTCATAAATGTATTGATATTTTTTATCCCTATTTATAAATTCAAATCCAATTGCTTCATTTCCACTAGATTTAATACATTTAAAAGAAGACATATCCTTTTCCTCAATAGCTAATTTAGCAGCAATCTCCTTTATAATCTTAGATCTAGTATTGGTTTTATAACTAGTATCAAATTCTCTAAGCTCGTCTAATGTATCAAATTCGTAAATCTGATCATCCTTATACTTATTAATCTTCATCTTAAATTCATCAATATGTTCAATATAAATATCTTCCCATAATTTATCCTTAGTCTCTTCTAAATCATATTCCTTCTCAAGGACTTCAATAAAGTGCTTGCTAAAGTTCTCATCCCAGAATACATGACCTAACATATACCATGCATCACTTCCTCCAACCTTAACCTTCTTAATATATCCATCCTTATCCACTTCCATACACCATTCCTTAGTTTCCCCTTTAGAATAAAGTGCAGAATAATATGATTCATTTACTTCACTTGTAAATGGATTTATTGAAAAATAATTATCAGCAGAGCAAATATATGAATTCTTCAAAACATCTCTAACCTCATAAATTGAAGAATGATTATTTCGCTCATTATATAGACCGTTGTAACGAATCTTTACATTACATTTGTCTACAAGATAATTAAAATCCTCATTTCTATATCCAGTTACAATATAAATATCCTTAATTCCTGCTTCTTGTAACTGACGAATCTGGCGCTCAATTAGAATCTCACCATTAATTTCAATTAAAGCCTTAGGCCTTTCATAAGAAAGTGGTGCAAATCTACTTGATGTACCTGCTGCCATAATTACTGCATTGTCTACTTTATACATTTTTAAAATTCCCCTAATTCATTAACTAGTATTTTATAATAATCCTTAGCGTATCTATACTGTCTTAGAGAGTATTCACCAAATTCTACACCAAGCATTCTCTTATATTCACACCAATTGCTCCATAACAAACCTGCAATTGCAATATAGGCGTAAATGCGATGTCTAATATCATCACTACAGCCCTCTGTGTAATAATAGTCTATTAATTTATCTACCATTACACGGTCATACATGGCATAAATTGCAAACATAGCAATATCAAGATTAGGATCTTGCATTCCTGCATATTCCCAATCAATTAATCTAACCTGTTCCTTACCTTGTGCATCCTTATATAACATAAAA
>NZ_JAEEVD010000001.1:0-173074 GCF_016290755.1 Lachnospira sp. | reverse complement strand
CAGTGTTTATTGCTATACCCTATGTTAGAACTTACACCAGTTCTATTTAAATGGATTCCTTTTATTGGATGTGGTAGTATGTTATTTACTGGAATAACTAATATACTTAATAAAGAAGATGAAACTATTCATATGATATGTGCAATACTATCTTTTATATTATTTAGTAGTTGGATTCTATTACTAAAACCAATATGCATTTTACCTATGATAATATGTGGTATAGCTGGTAAAGAAAATTTAAAATGGAGACTTGAAATTGGATTAATAATTAGTGTATATATGACATTATTATTAATAATATAATAGTTATTTAGATATTATAATAATAATCTTTAAAAAAAATAACTTTGGCAACTTCAAGAAAATTAAAGATAGGGCAAGATTATAGTACACCTGTATAGTAGGAAAATTTAAATCTATTAATTACTAATAATAATAAAACTATAAAAGTTAATTTTAATTGCCCTACTGTAGAAAATTCTGAAAAACCAATATGTAATATCAAAGATAAATCAAATCTAGTTTTAAATAGGAAAATAGGAGTTGAACAAAGTATACCAAGTATAGATTTAGATATTCTTTAGGAAGAATGTTAGTAGAGAACTATTGCATTTGACACTATTGAAAAAAATGTTTCTAATAAAGAAAATACTAATATTAAACAAAAAGTTGGTTTTTCAGATTTAACCATAGATTTACAAAAGATATTAAATGATGCAAAAGATATTATAAATTAGTAGGAACATAAGAATTGCTTTGGAAGAGTAAGTTATAATAAAAACACACATAAAATAGACTTTTACTCTCAAGACGATTCTCAAAATAAATATTCTTTAGGTAATGTAAATCTTACTGAATCTTTTCAAGAGATAGAAGATAAAATACCTATAATATTTATTAATGATGATATTTTAGAAATTGAACAAGAATTATAATTATGGCAAACAATCCTGAAATTAGTAGAATTAAACTTAATAATACAGTTTACGATATAAAAGACGATGTAGCTCGTGCAGCCTTAAACGGTGGTGGAAGCCTAGGTGTGAAGTTTGGAGGAGCAAGTTATAATAAGTCTGGAAAGAAATTAGAATTTTATCCAAATACAAATAAAGTAGCTTCTGAAAAATTAGACGAAGTAAGTTTATCCGATATTAGTCTAGCATAGTTTAGTTTAACTGGTGTTGACGGTAATAGTCAACCAGTGGAATATTAGATATCTTTAGGAGTAAATTCAAACAACGTTCCTTGTCTAAATATATCTTTAGTAAGTGAAACTACTTAGAATACTACTTCAATACCTCTTGAGGATGATTCTGTAGCTATGGCAGGGGATGTTGTAGGAAATATAGACTATTATAGTTCTGGAAGTACACATCAATTAAGGCTCTTCTCTCCAGGAAGTAACATTCCATTTAGCACAATAGATGTTACAGATTTTATTAAAGATGGTATGGTAGATAATGTATATATAGATAATAGTCTAGGAGGTCAAGATAAATTAGTTATAACATTTAATACTGACGCAGGTAAACAGGATATTGAAATTCCTATTTCTAGTATATTTAATGCTACCAATTATTACACTAAAACTGAGTCAGATGCTAAATATGTAACTGCTGTAGGTTATGATACTACTAATGGTAGAGCTACTTATACAGTTAATGGAAATGCTTAGGTGGCATTTACACCAGATAGTACTCCTACTAATAACAGTAAAAAACTAGTAACTAGTGGAGGAGTTTATTCAGCCTTACAAGATAAAGCTGATAAAAGTGAATTAACTATTACTGCTGGAACAGGTAATGATGCTGATAAAACAACAATCTAGCTAAAAACTGGAACCAGTACTACTGTATTAACTCAACATCAATCTATATCACATCTAGTACCTAAATACTCTAATGATGCAACTGCATGGGATACTACTCCTACTAATAGTAGCACTAAGCCAATTACTAGTGGTGGTGTATATACAGCATTAAATAATTTAACTACTAGTATAAACAATGCTTTAGACGATGTATTGGAAGATGTAACTTACACATCTACAACAAGATTACTTTCTAAAAAGAAAGTTGGAAGCAGCGCTGTAGGAGTTGTAATACTTCCTACTGCATAGTATATCAATACTACTACTAACCCTGAAACATTAGAAATAATACTAGCAAGTACTCCATCTTAATACTTATAAATTATGGATGTTAGTAAAATTAAATTAGGAGAAGAAACTTATAATGTAAAAGATGCAAATATACCAACTTGGGCAAGAGCATCAACAAAACCAACTTACACAGCTTCTGAAGTAGGAGCACTGCCTGATACTACTGTAATACCTACTGCAACATCTCAACTTACTAATGATAGTGGATTCCTGACTTCTCATCAGGATATCAGTGGTAAACAAGATGTACTTACGGCGGGTGATGGTATAGCAATAGATAGTAATGATACAGTCAGAACTACAGGAATTCCATTTGGAAGATGTGATAGTACATCTACTGCTACAGAATTCACTGCTACAGTTCCTGGTATTTACAAGCTTGAGGATGGGGTATGTGCAATGATTGAAAATGGTGTTGTTACATCTGCGTCAGGTTTTACTCTTAACGTCAATGGTCTTGGCGCAAAACCTTGTTATAGCAATCTTGCAGCAGCTACTAGAGATACTACGCTATTTAATATAGCATATACTATGTTGTTTGTATATGATGAGGAAAGGGTAGAAGGAGGTTGCTGGGTGTGTTATCGTGGTTATGATTCCAACACCAACACCGTTGGTTACCAGGTTAGAAGCAATTCTCATTCTTTACCTGCATCACAGAAATTCTACAGGTATAGGTTGCTATTTACTAGTGCTGATGGTACTCACTATGTTCCTGCAAACACCTCATCATCCACCAATGCAACGTCTTCAAGGACTGTCAACCAGACCCCTATTGACCCGTTCGGACATATTGTATATTACGGAACCACAGCTGCTGTAGATGCAAATGCAAGGCCTGCTGCAGCTTCATTATGGATTATATACACTCTATCATTAGGTTATAGCTTTAATAAAACTGGAGCAGCACTTACATTGAATGATTGGGCACCTGTATATATTAAATGTGCTCCGCAAGTAAATGGTTCTGCAATCATTGACGAAACAACTCCTTATGTACAATCATTGCCAACAACAGCAGACGGGAAGATATACATATTTCTTGGGATTGCCTACAATACAACGTCCATTGAGTTGTTAAATAATCATCCTGTCTATTATCACGATGGTACAGGTATTAGATTGTGGACTGGTAAAGATGGATCATCAATTACAGTTGATGATGCTATAACACAAAGCGGAACTAACCCAGTAGAAGGAGGAGCAATCTATACTGCATTAAATAATAAAGTTGATAAGGTTAATGGAAAAGATCTGTCTACTAACGATTATACAACTACAGAAAAAAATAAGTTGGCTGGAATATCAGAAGGAGCAGAAGTAAATGTATAGTCAAATTGGAATGAAACTAATGCAAGTAGTGATGCATATATTTAGAATAAACCTGATTTATTAGATGCAACTTACTCTAATAATACCGCATACTTTATAAATTCTTCAGGCCCAATAACAGCTCCTACTAATTATTATACAAAATCAGAAATAGATACTAAGATAGGTAATATAGAAACTCTTTTAGCAAGTATATGATTATGGCAATAAGTGATGAAATAACAAGATTACAACAAGCGAAAGCAGATTTAAAGACTGCTATTGAAAATAAAGGTGTAACAGTTTCTTCCAGTGCTACTCTTGATGATTATGCCGATTTAGTAGATAGCATTGAAGTTGGCGGAGGAGATAGTGAAATGAATTGTGTATATAAAGAAATAACTGTTGAAGGAAATTAGTATGTGATGACATTTCATCAAATAATTGCTCCTATTAGAGATAAACTAGTCATTGTACGTGCAAAAAATACGTCTACTTCATATATCACAAGTATTACAGTTCGTACAGAAACAATTGATACCTACTTTTATTGGTATTATTCGTTTACAATTCCAGCTAATGGAGATGTTTTAATAATATGTGATCCTAATACTGAAACTGCATCTTTATACTCCTTTGATAGATCTAGTAGTATTGCATATTATGGTAGCGGTGGCGCTAACGATTAATAATTTAAAATAAATAAAATAATATGGCAGATGTAACAAAATTAAATATAGGAGGGACCGATTATAATATAGTAGATGCGTCAGTTCCGTCTTGGGCAAAATAGAGTACAAAACCTACATATACCGCAAATGAAGTGGGAGCATTACCTAGTACAACTACAATACCAGATCTCTCAGATGTTAAATTTATAGTAGGAGTTACAATAACAAATGATGTAATTTCTAATCCAACAAAAACATTTAGTGAAATCAGCACCGCCTATAATGCAGGAAAACTAGTAATAGTTAAGGATAATTCTGGCTTTGAATACTACTGTGAATATTGTGATTCTAGTAATGCATACTTCTTTTCTGCTGATACTCTGAATGTTTACTATGTAGGAGTGACAAGTTAGAATGCTTGGACTTTTTCTTATGTAAATTTAGATACAAGCAATTTATAGAATTCTATAAATAATAAACCTGACGTAGTATATATGCAGAATAATGGTTCTACATGGTATCAAACTTCTTATAATAGTGGAACTAATTCTTGGAGTGTATCTAATACAGCTTTAACAGGAAATGTTAAGAATATTTATATAGACAAAACAAACAACGAAGGGTACTACTGGAATCCAGCAACAAGTCAGTTTGTAAAAATTGGACCTACAATCTATAGTTGGGCATTAGCTTCTACTAAACCCACTTATACAGCAAGTGAAGTAGGAGCTATGGCTACTACTCATCCAGCTAATGCTATTACTTCTACCGATATAGAAAATTGGGATGATAAAGCTGATAAAATTATAGTATCAAGAGATGTATCAAGTTCTGGTTCTATATCTAGAACTATACAGCCAGGTAAATTTTATATATTTCCAACTTTGACTGGACTAACACTTACCTTGGGAACTGGACAAGGATTCTTAATTTACGGAGGTAAATTTACAGCAGCTTCAAGTGGTTGTACTTTAACACTACCTTCTGGAACTACAGTTGCACCTGGTTGTCCATCTATTGAAGGTGGGAATACTTATGAGTTTAACATTTTGGATGGATCATTAATACTTGCTTAGATATGATAGAGTTATTATTAAGACGTAGAGCGTTGATGGAAACGTTATCTACACAATCATCAGGAGATCCATTCTTATCAATGCCATTTACTATTAAAAGCTTATGTACTTGTGAATATGATATAAGTCCTGCTTTAGGAGTTACATCTATAAAAATGAAATTAAATAATGGTCCTTGGGTTACTCCAACTACTTATTAGGACACTTATACTTTTACAAGTGGTGTGTATGGTATTACTTTGGCTGCTGGAGAAACACTATCGATTATAGCAGAGGGAGTTTGGAGAACAGGTTCTTCACAAGCTTCTAGGTCTTGGGTTGATGTTTACTCTGAGAATACTTTACCAAGCGAAGTATTTGATATTTATGGAAATATAATGTCTTTATAGAACGGAGATACTTTTGCAGAAGATTCTGACTTTAAAACTACTGGTACATATTAGTTTGCAAACTTTTTTGGAAATCTTCCTATAAGAAATGCAGAAAATTTAAGAATTCCTGCCACTAATTTAGCACAGTACTGTTATTATAGAATGTTTGAAGGTTGCTCTGCTATGTCAGCAGGTCCTAAAGAACTACCAGTTACCGCTTTAGTTGCTAATTGTTATAGAAGTATGTTTGCTAGTTGTTCTTCACTAACACAATCTCCTTACCTCCCAGCTTTAACATTAGTTTCTAATTGTTATAATACAATGTTTTAGAATTGTTCAAGTTTAACTAAAATTACTGCAATGTTTACCACTACTCCTACTACTTCATATTGTATAAATTGGGTATAGAATGTCTCATCTTCTGGAGTTTTTGTTAAAAATACAGCAGCTAATTGGAATGTAACTGGAGCATATGGAGTACCTTCAGGATGGTCAGTACAAACAGCAACACCTTAGTAATGAATTATGTAGTATTATAAAATAATAAACGGAGAATAGGTCTTTTTTCAGGGTAATGTATTATATACTGATAATGCAACAATTATTAACCCTACGCATGAGATGATGTTGGAAGATGGTTGGTTGGTATACGAGCAACCAGAATATCCAGAATTAACAGAAGAATAGCTTCTAGAAGAAGTTAGACACTAGAAATTAGATGACATAGATGACTATGATAGATCTAACTAGGTAAATATTTTTTATCTTGCTGGACAGCCTATGTGGTTAGATGCACAAACTAGATAGACATTACGCATTAGTATAGAAAGTTATGCTTCATTAGGTAGAGAAGTTGTTACTAAATGGTTTAATGGAGCATCTTTTACCTTTTCTACAGAAGCTTGGTTATAGATGCTTAATGCCTTAGAAATATATGCAGCAGAAGCTTTAAATGTTACAGAATCTCACAAGGCATATATAAATAGTTTAAATAACATAGAAGATATTGAAGCATATGATATCACACAAGGATATCCAGAAAAATTAAATTTAAGTGTTGAATTTTTAAAGAACATTTAATTTTTTAGTCGTTAGATATATAATATTTATTATTAATAATTAATAGTTTTGAAAAATATTAATGAAATAAAACAGTAGCTTTCTGGTTAGAAACCAGCTTATAAAACTTGTTCAAATCAATTAAGTTCAGAAATCAAAGCTACTTGTAAAGAATTAATGGTATAGTCTTTAAAGGAAAGATTTTATACTGCAGATGAAATAGATAAATTATTAGCTTGTAAATAGGATATTATCTGTGATTTATCTAAAATAAGAGAGAATTCTTTACTTGGTTCTACAGCTTTATAGAAGTTTGAAGAATCAGACCCCTCTATACCACAGTGTGTAAAAAATATTACCTAGGAAGATATTGATAATTGGAACTCTAGCATTAGTCCTGAAGATACTCCTAGTGATTCTGAAGACGATATTCCTTTAAAAATAAAGATAAACAATGAAATTAAATCTCCTAATTAGGATAATCTTATAGAGTTAGGAACTTATCTAACATAGCATTAGGATATTAGTACTAAATAGGATAAATTAACTCCTGGAGAATATATTAGTATTAATAAAGATAATGTTATAGATATTAAGAATTTTCCTGGTACAAGTAGTGATATAACTGTAGATCCTGGATTAAATAGAAATAGTCCAAATCCAGTATAGAATTCTGCAATAGTTTAGGGTATTGAAGATTATTATTAGAATACTATAAATGAGGTAAATAGAAATTATTAGAAAAAGTTACAAGCAGGAACTGGTATTTCTATAGATGAAAATAATAGGATTTCAGTTAAAAACTGGGGACAACAGCAATAGTTTGAAAATACAGACAGTTCTGTTTATATTGTAGATTTAAATAAATACAATATTAAAGAAGGATATATTCAAGGACATTTTGATGATTCTAATTTACAAGCTCCATAGTATACTGAATAGGAATATACTACAATGTATAATAATGGTGTAGGATTTAGTAAAGCTTTTCAGGATGCTAAATAGTAGGGCTATAATTATGTAAGAATACCAAAAGGAGAATATTGTCTTACTCCTACATACGCTTATGATGAAGCTAATATTAATTCAAATACTCCTATAAAAGTTGGTACAAAAGGTAAAGTTGATGATACAGATCCTAGAATAAATCTGAATGCTTCTATATGGCTAGTTAATATATCAGATTTAACTATAGATTTTGGAGGAAGTACATTCTATATGTTATTAGATAGTTATAACAAATCTAAGTACTATAATATAGAACTTAATCCAGGCTATTCTTCTAGTTTTATCCCATATAGTTATAGTTTAATGAGAATTCTTTAGTGTGATCATATAACACTAAAAAATGGAATATTCAAAGGTGGAAAATATACTAGAAAATTTACATATCAAAATAAAGAATCTCAATCTACTTCTGAAGGAGGTTATGGAATATAGGCTCACGGAAGAGATTCCCATGATATTGTATTTGATAATCTAGAAGGTAGTGGTTTTGAAGCAGACTTCATAGGATTTGGAGGTCGTAGCGATAAGACTTATTTTGCCCCAAATTACATCGGAGAGAATTTAAAATATATACCTACAAAAACTACATCAGGAACTGGTGGTGGTTTAGGATATACCCAAGAAATATCAGGTATAGTAAATACTGGTTCTAGATTTAAAGATACATTTGACTCTAAAACTAGCAAACTTCATCATATATCTTATGATAGTGCTACTGGATATGCTTTATCTAAAATATATAAAGTATCTCCAGGATTTAATGCATCTTCTCCAGAATGGATAAAAAAAGAACGTGGAAAGAGGAGATTTACTATTTCTAATAATTTAGGTACTACTAGAATTCCAAATTGTTATACTCCTAGTATAGAAGTTTTAACTTATAATTTAGATAATAGTTCAGGAACTTCCGTTATTTAGGGTCCTCTTAGAATAATACCTTGCGGTTATTTAGATAGTTTTACTTTATTAGATAAAGAAACTCATATATAGCTGCAATTTAAATATGAATTTGGATTAAACGAAGGATAGTATAGAGGAAAAAATCCTGAATTAAGTACTATCTTTTAGACTATAAGTAATGAATCAGAAACAGATGATAGTTATGAAAATCAAGGCTCATCATCAGGACCTTCTACAGATGAAGAAGACCCAGAGAACAATGTCGAAAATAACACTGGAAGTGATGTTAATAGTGGAGGACCTTGTTTACATATAGTAAACGGTCTTATGTATAATATATTTGTTAGAAATTGTTATATACATGATAATGGTAGAGGAGGATGTTGTCCTTCAGGAGACAGTGTCATTATTGAAAATTGTACTTTTGGAAAAAGAACTAAATCTATAAACGGTGTTCCTAAATTCCCAAGTAACGGAACTACTAAGAGTGACTAGATTTTAAATACTTATCCAGAATGGTGGGGAAGTACAAATTATCATATAAATTGTGAAGATTACTTCCCATCAAATATGACTATAAGAAATTGTACTTTCTATGGTGGAGCTATAATGATGCCTACTATTTTAAGATTATCTATGTATGATAATAAGCTGTATGGAACCACTGGTCCTTCAATAAAGAATTCTTACCATGTATATATGGCAAATAATACTTTCTCAGAAGGAGGTTCTACTACAACAAATTCATATACTCCTAATTTTGGAGCTACACTATCTAAGCAACAAATAGTAAAAAATGTTATAAGTACAGGAAATACATTTTTTGCAAGAGGAGGATCTCATGCTGGAAATCAGAAGTATGTTAAAGGGTCTGTATCAGACAGTTCAATAGTTATATCAGAATGTTCTACAGGATCTAATGTTGATCCTTTAATAGCAGAATCTCCAGTAACAGATTGTACATATTCTAATTGTACTATTAAATGTGAAAAAGGAGCGACAGATAAAATTACTTCTTCTAAAAAAGGGTAGCCTTATTTTAATAAGTTAATTAATTGTAAATTAGAATCTTATCCTAGTCAAGGATATATTGCTGTAACTAATTTAAATAACTGTAAAATAGATGGTCCTATCATTTATATAATACCAAATTACGCTGATATAGATTCTAATGGCGTTTTACATTGTTATATAAAAGATACTAGTACAATTATAAATCCTTTCAATGTTTTAATATATAGTTTTTCTTCTAAAAAGTAGGTAAAGGATATTGTAGTACACTATGATAATTGTAAAATAGATATGACTAATATTTCTACAAGTACTTTTAATGAATATGTTAATACAGATAGTGACAGTAATTAGGCACCTAATGTATTTTCTTTCGCATTTAAAGCACCTGTAAAAGGAAAAACTACTTACTAGTTCAACAATTGTACTTTTGTAAGTTCAAATTTACCTAGTGCAACTAAAAATATAATTAGACGTCCTAATTATGATTTAGTACAATATTTAACTTATAAAGAAGAAAAAGTAAGTGATAGGCATGTATTAAAGATTGGAGATGATCCATAGTAGCTTATAGGAGATTCTGTTTATCTTCCTGGAGTAGTAGGTTCAGGTGTAGACTATTCTTTAGAAGTAAGTCAAGAAAGTTAGACAGCCTTGCAGAGTTAGGGAATAACTTATATATCTGCAGGAACTTACACTAAATAGCAGATTTAGGCATTAACCACTAGTACTAGAACTGAACTAGATATACTAAATAGTATATTATAGGCAAAAACTGGGGAAAACTATATCCCAGTATTATTTAGAATAAAATGTCCTTATTAGGTAGAAATTAACTTTAATAATTGTACATTTGATTTATATTCTGAAAATGGTACTAGCTACTTATTCTATGATTTTAATACTTAGAAAGGAATTGATTATGATAGTGAAGTCAGTCAATAGGAAAAAACTAACAAATTAGTCGTAGAAAATATTTCTTAGCCTAAAAAACCTGCATTCAAAATAACTTGTAATAACTGTAAATCTAACAGTAAAGTATTATTTACCGAATACAGAAAAGTAAGGAATGTAGATCCTGAACCAAAATTATTGCTAGATAATATCCCATTAGATAGTTTAATATTATGTAGTAATAATCCAAATGACTTAGAATACTTTGGAAATATCAATGATATAAAATCTATTTATGATTAGTAGCAATAGACTAGTACAATTTATATAAGAACTAACAATAATACTAATTTAGACGTTGCTCCTATATGGCAGGCTCTAAATTGATGTTTTTTAAAATGTTAATTTTTGTAAAAATTTTACTTTTGATTTTTTTATTTTTTAAGATTTTTTAACTAATTTTGTTCTGAAATTAAGACGTCAAAATTTCGATTAGATTTCTTTTTAACAAACTAAAATTAAAATTAAAAATCTTAAATGGAAGAAAAAATCAACATTCTACCTTACTTAAATGGAGGTAATTCTGGAGACACTGCTACTGCAATGGCTATGATGAACAATAACCCCTGGATGTACTTAGTTATGTTAGCCTTATTTGGCAATGGTAACTGGGGAAATGGAGGTAATAATGGCATCTTAGACATGGAAACTCAAAACAAACTCAACAGTTTATCTAACTAGATTAATGATAATAACAATAATTAGTGGGCTAGAGAAGCTATTTAGGGTAGTACATTTGCTATTTCTCAATTATCCTAGAATCTCAATGTAGATTATAATGCACTACAAGGAGCTATTAATGGTGTAGTTATGGCTATAACAAATCTAGGAGCTCAAAATGGAATGGGATTTGCAGGAGTTACCAGAGCTATCGATTTAGGTAATCTCAACTTAATTTAGAATTTAAAAGATTGTTGTTGTAATATAAAAACTCAAATATTAGAACAAGGTTACCAAGGTAGAATAGAAACTATTAATCAAACAAATGATTTACAAAATAGTCTACGTGTAGAAAGTGGTTTAACCAGAGCTGAAATTGCTGCATTTAGACAAGCTTGGGAAGCTAAAGTATATCAAGATGTAGTTGCCGAAAAAACTCGTTTGCAGACTGAGTTAGATTTAGTACGTACTGAACAGAGTGCTGCTGCTATGATTAATCCTTTAAAATAGGAATTACTGAATTTAGAAAATCAATTTTCTCAGTTTGTAAATACTTATAGTGGTAAAACTACTCCCGTTAATGGTTAATAAATAAACTTTAGAAAGGGAGCTTAAAAACTCCCTTTCTAATTTTTAATATAGCATTTATGAATGATTTTTACCCTCTATTAAAAGACATGAAACAAGACCAAATTATATATGCTCTTATAAAAGGAGACGATATAAAATATGTAGAAGGAAAAGTTCTAAATGTAGGACTTTAGAGAATGGATATTAATAAAAACATCTCAATGCCTGTAAATGTAATAGACATTACGTATGAATTAAATGGAAAAACTTTTACAGATGTTATTGGTGTTAATGATTCTACATTTTCTACTAAGAAACCAGGGGCTGTAACTTTAGTAGCTACTAGCAAAGATGTTATCCTTAAAGAAGTGAAAACTTCTTTAAAATTAGATGAAGAGTTTTTAAATTCTGTAGATAAAACTATAGAAAGAAAAAAGAATAACGTAGAATAGTATAAATCTCTAATTTTAGAATTAGATACTGAATGGGCAAAATAGTAGGCTATTGAAAATAGAATAAGTAATTTAGAGAATAATTCCAAAGAAACAAATATTTTATTAAAAACTATACTTGACAAACTCGGTTAATTATGACACAAAAAGAAAAATTCGAAGACCTTTATAATTCAATAATATCTAGTCGTAATACTAAAAATATGAAAATTTTAGGATGTATGACTAAAAAAATAATGTATACTATTATAGATAATCACCCTCAAATGGCAGAAGAAATGTTAAATGTGTTAGAAGCTATTAATTGGGATAATTATTTAACTGAAAAAGAAGCAGAATAGATAATTTCAAAAATGTAGCCTCAACCAAAATGGACAAAACAGTAGTGGAAAAATAATATGGCTATTTTAGATGAACCACTTGAAAAAAGTCCTGTTTATAATAAATGTGCGTTATACGTTACAATGTGTATGATTGATAGTGATAGTAGTAATACATTAAAAAATATTGTAAAAGATGATAATGAATATTTTAGATTAGTATATTCTTTAGCTGTAGATAAGTTAACTGATAGAGATGGTGTTTTTGATATACGACATTATTTTTGTGAATTTTTGTAAAAAAATGTTTAAATTTTTTGCAAATTAAACTTTTTAGTTTAATTTTGCATTTAAATAACTTAATATGAATTAATATGGAAATGAACATTAACGAAATTGATGATTTCAGTGATGAAATTCTTGATGGAACAGAACAGTTTACAGATGTTCCAGATCCAGATCAAGACATGTATGGAGATGATTTTGAAGAAGAAGATGTTAATCCTAATTCTTTTGAAGAAGATGAAGAACCAGATTATGAAGAACCTGCTTCAGAAGATTACTTGTTAGATGAGTTTCTAAAAAGTAAAGGAATTAACCCTAGATCTATAAAATTTGAAACAGAAGATGGTATTGAAGAAAAAGATTTTAATGATTTAGACAGAGAAGAACAATTACAAATACTGTCTTCAAATGAATTTGATGATGATTATGGTTTAACAGATTCTGAAATTCAACTCATTAATACAATGCGTAAAAATAATTGGTCTATGGCTGATTATAATAACTATATTGCTAATGAAGTTATCAAGAATTATACAAATCAAAATCAAGTTAAAGAGTACTCTGTAGATGATTTCTCTGATGATGAATTATATTTAATTGATCTAAAATCAAGAATTCCAGATATTTCTGAAGAAGAAGCTATGATAGAATTAGATAATGCTAAAAGTAACGAATCCTTATATAATCGCAGAGTTCAAAGTCTGCGTAATGAATATAAAGAGAGAGAAGATACTATAAAAGAATAGGCAGAAGATGATGCTAAACGTGTAGCTGAAGAGCAAATGCAAGAGTTCAGCAATAGTATTTTAAGTACTATTGAACAAAATTCTACAATTGATTTAGGAGATTCTTCTTTGGAAATGTCAGATGAGGATAAAAATATTCTAGCTAATTTTCTACTTGGAAAAGACCAAGCAGGAGTTCGTTATATAGCACGAGCTTTAAATGATCCAAATTCTTTAGTTCAAATGGCCTGGTACTTGACAAGTGGAAAGAAAGCTTTTTCAACTATACAAGATTATTATAAGAAACAGATAACAGAAGTTGCTAAACGTAACTATACTAAAGGTTATGAAGATGCTAGAAATGGTAGAAATACTTCTGCTTAGAAATCTGTTGTAAAGAGATCAAAAACTAATACTCCCAAAAAGAGGGAATTAACTATAGACGATATAGATTAACTTTAAATTTTAAAATAAAATGATAGTAGCAAATTTTGTAACAAATCGTCCGACAATGTCGGAAACTCGTACTTACGAAGACTTTTATAAATTTTTAGGTGCAAAGCCTACTCGCTTAGGTGTTGTTTCAAGACTTTATCCAGAGTTAACTGCTTCTTACCTTACAGAATCTCTAAGAAATATTTTCTATATGGATTCTAAATCAAACAATAAGTACAGAAATATTGATAGTATGTACTTTGAGTGGGAAGTTGAAACTAACTATATTAAACGTGTTGAATTAGCAGCTACTCCAGAAGGTGATGGTTGCAACGGTACTTCAATCTTCTTTGCATTTAAAGAGAATTATTATCAGAAATATGATATCTTTAAAGCTGATAATACATTTGAACAATTCCAAGTAATTGCCCGTCCAGTGCGTAAAGCTGATGATTATTGGGTATTGGAATGTCGTTTGATCACTACTGATCTAAATGATAAAATTGATGTTGATGAATATCACGCTGGTGATACCACACGTTTCCAGAGTAATGCAATGCCTGAATTACATGAAGAAGGTTACGTGAAATATCAATCAAATATCGAACGTCATCGTGGTTATATTTCAACACACCGTGTTGATGACACCTATTCAGCTCTTTACAAAGCCCATGAGAATGTATTCATTTCAATTGGTAAGGGTGATGGTAACGGTAATATGAAAGAAACTATGTATAAGATGGATACTGTTGAGAAGAATCTTCTCCAGAACTTCTTATATGTTCGTAACAATGGTTTACTTTTCAACAAATGTAATGTTGATAAGAATGGTAAACCGACCATTTCAGATCCTGACACTGGCCGTCCAATTTACATTGGTGATGGTATAATTCCTCAAGTAGAACGTTTTGCTTCTAAATACGTTTATACTACTCTTACTGTTGATGCATTCCAAACTGCTATTAGTATGATGTGTCAGAAAGCTGAAAAAGCTGAAGGTAACAAGTTCGTATTTATTTGCAATGAGAAGATGTGGCATGATATCCAGAGAACATTAGGTTCTTGGCTAGCTAACTTTAAAACTTGTGGTACTTACTTATGGTCAAAAGCCGCTAACGGTTATGTAAATGTTGGTGCTACCTTTAACAGCTATGAATATGCTGGTAATACAATTTCATTTAAAGTAGACCGTACATTTAGCCGTGAATATGGTGACAATAAGGGATTTGGTTTGTTCTTAGATTTAACTGCTGATAAGACTAGCGGTGAACCTGCAATTGAAATGTTCACTCTAAAGGGTGGTGATTTCATTAGCAATAAATTACCAGGTGTTGGTGGTTTAGATGGTCTAAGCTCAGGACTAGTTGCTTCTACAGTTGCTGGTAGCAAACTTATCAACTGGGGTTACAGTGGTGTTGCTGTATTCAATCCTTATAGAAGTTTCATTTTACGTGAAGCCTAATAAAAGATAAACATATTATAATTAGGGGAGAAAAGTCTCCCCTAATTATTATTTTTTAATGAATTGATGTTAATGGAAAAAAATATTATTGTCTTAAGGAGTGTTTATGGTAAAGTTGGTTAGACTTACTATATTCAACCTGTTAAAGATCCCCGTACAGGGCGATTTCCTGATTGTGTGCGTAGAGTAAATAGCATGGGAGATATGATAATGTCAGATAAAGACCGTAACTCTGGAGAAGTTTTAATTCCTGAAAATAGAGTTTTTGAAATTCAGGATGGTAAACAATATGATTTGGAAGATCCATATCAGAAAGCAGAATGGGAATGTATTAAAAATGCTCCCATTATAGCTCCATCTAGAGATGCTAGAGATGCTCATGGTAATTTGTTAATTGACGGTGAAATTGCTGAAGGTAAGACAAATGCACGTTATGGAATTGCTGAACTGTACATAGAAGCTCCTGGAGTAGAAGTTTCTAAGAAAATAAATAAGAAGAAACTTATCTTTGAAGCACAATCATTTATATTTAATGATGAAAAAGGTGCAGAAGGACGTGTTCTTAAATGTCGTTTGTTAGGAAAGAATATGCGTAGTGCACCTGATTCTGAAGTTACAGAGTATTTATTAAATATTGCTGATAAAGATCCTCAAAGAATCATTGATTTATATACTGGTACTGACATGTCTTTACGTCTACTTCTTATCGAAGCTCGTGAAAAACATGTTATTGTTGTAAAGAATAAAGTATTTATGTATGGTGATGATATTGTATTAGGTGTATCTGAGGATTCTGTAATTTCATTCTTAAAAGAAAAGCGTAATGCTAAACTTCTAGAGCTTATTAAAAGAGATACATTCCCAGAAATGGAAGAAGAGCCTGAAGAGGATACTGAAACTACAGTAAAAGCTAAATTAGAAACTAAGGCTCCTTCCAAATCTAAAAAATAAATTTAAATAAGTTAATTAAATAATGACTGCTAGGCAAGTATACGAAGCAATGCTAGTAGAACTCAATAAGACAGAGGCTCCTAGCTTGTTATTAGAAGATTTTAATTATTTTTTCAATAAAGCTATTAATTAGTATATAAATAGAAACTATAATATTTATGATACTAATCAATAGACTACTGATGATTTAAGAGTTTTAAAGTCTACTGCTACTTTAAAACCAGTTAAATTAGGAACTCCTGGTAGTGAAAATAACTACTATGGTGTTAGTTCTACAAATAGTTTATATAGCAATGTCTGGGAGACAGAACTACCAGAAGATTATATGCATATCTTAAATTGTGTTTGCGAATATGAATTACAAAAAAGATTTAAATGTTATGATAAAGGTACTCTTTGGGCCTAGCCCGCTACAAGATTAACCTCTGACATGTGGTCTCAAATTATTAATAATTTTTACATGAGACCTTCTTATCGTAATCCATATTATTTTATACACAATGTTAATCCTGCTACTGAAAATATAGATGGTGAATTTTATTCTAAGAATACTTCACCAACTAATGTATATAGTTATACAGGTAATAAAGATATTTTACATAATTCTAAAGGAACTGATCCAGAAGTAATTATTGAGAAAGGAGAATCCTCTAATGCTGAGAAATTAACCTTATCAGGATTATCAAGAATAGTACATGAAGTTCCAGATAGCAGTTATAAAATGGACTAGGTGGAACATTATCCTGGTATAAGGTATGGAAATCATTCTCCAGTTAGAATGGAAATTCGTTATGGTAAAGATGATTCAGTATTTTTATTGAAGAAAGTTTATGTAGATTATCTAAAAACACCTCAATATATCAGATTAACTTAGGAACAATTAGATAGAACAGAAGATACGTCACAAATTATGGAATTTCCAGACTATGTATGTCAAGAGATAATAAATGGCCTAGTAACATTAATACTTGAAAATTCAAGTGATTAGAGATTATAGACGAATCTAGCTGTTAATTAGTCTATTGCAAATCCAGGCCAGCAATAGCAAACTTCTAAATAATAATTTTTTATAAAATGTTTAATTTTACAACAACTACTTTTATTCATTCTGCTGATTAGTTCGAGGCTAATCCTAACAACACTAGCGGTACTTTCAGAGTAAACGGTGTTAATCTTTTCAAAAGAGAAGATATTGTTGGTATTTATAGAAATCCTTACACAGATCCTGTAAACGGTACATTAGCTCTAACACCTACAACTATATATGCAGCTTATAGAACTGTTACAGGTGAAAATGCCGTTCCTAGTGATGCTCATTTCCGTCTAAACTTTTATTTGAGACGTTCTGGAGATAATAACTCCTACTACTCAAATGATATGGTATTTAAAGGAAAAGATTTCCACTATGAGTGGACTGGAAGTAAGACTGCTGCTCAATTAGCTAAGATGTTTACAAAAATTAATAAGCTTTATGGTGATATTTATTTAAAAATATATACTAAACAAGCAGACTTAGTATTTGAGAACGATAATTACGGTTTATTTACTGAAGCTACTGTAGAATTTTGGTAGGATGCTAATTCTGACTGCTGCACTTACAGAGAGGGTAAATGGAGAGTCTTAGATTAGATTGATTTAACTGCAGAAGTTCATCCTGCAGATGGTGAAATCAACTGTTCATATTTAAATCCTGAAGGAGATACTGTAACTCCAACTATGGATATGGTACAGAAGAACCCATTTATTAATTCAGCTGAATCAGGATTAGAAGGTCATGGATCTCTTACTATTCATAAATGTGTTAACGGTTTTGGTACTTATCAGCAATTAATGAAAGATCTTCGTCTTCCAACTGCAGAAAACGACGGTCCTTGGAGTATTACTGCTCAACAGCAAGAACTTCCTATCCCAGGAAACAAGTATGTACAATATACTTTACACTACATTTCATGTCGTGGTGTCCTTGGAGGATCTGCTGTAGGTGAAGTAACTCACTCAAAGACTACTCATGTATTCTTTGTTCCAGCTGACTGCTGTGCTTGCTCTAATGGATTAGATTCTGCTTTCTTAGCTGCTTTAGAAGATGCAGGCCTACTTTCTTTATTAGTAGACGTTCAAGCTGGTATTGTAGGAGATGGTACAGGAAAACCTGAAAAGGTAGACCCAACTGTTAATCCTATAACTGCTACTCAACCTGTTCAAGATAGTGAGGATCTTGCTATAACAAACTATCCTCCTAGTCAACATGAAGAAAGCAACAATCCTTGATAATTAGATTTTAACCGAATAATAAAGGCGGTGGTTTTATAGCCGCCGCCTTTTTAATTTATATACAAAATGATTTATTCAAAATTAGCATCAGCAATTTATAATGATATAATGTCAGGTTTAAGAGGTTATACCTCTAATCCGACAATTTCTTTAGAATAGTTAGAGGACGATATTGTTGATGAAAGATTAGCTCTTATAAAAGAATACTCTTTAAAAGGTATTATATAGAAAAATGATATGCTAAGAGCTATAAATTGTATTCCAATTGATTGTAAGGATATTGAAAACTGTGACGCTTGTAAAGCAAATGGTTATGAAGGCACTCCTACAATGCATTTTGAAATTCCTCCTATAATGACAGAATTTGGAGGTAATGGTATAGAGTATATTGGTTCTTCTGATATGCAATAGCCTTTTATATGGTATACTAATCCTTCTGTAATGCGTTATCATAAATATAGGAGAAGAATAAAAAATCGTCCTTATGTATTTATAAATATGGCTCCAAATTCGAATAAAATGTATGATTGTTATGTATTTAATGCTCCATTTTTAAAAAGAATAACTGTGATTGGAGTTTTTAAAGATGAAAGACTTTTAAAACAATTTGGATGTGACTGTGAAGATGAAGATGCTTCTCAATCATCATTTATAAATGCAGAATTAAAAGATAGAGTTACACAAAAGAAAATAAAATATTATCGTCAATTGGCAATGTAGGTTATGCCAAATGACCAAGTACCTAAATAATTATGGAAGAATTCCACGCAGCATATTCCCAAGCTAATTTACTATATGGTTTAGAAATGAATCCAGAAGATTTTGAAGAAATAGGGTTAGTAGCTTGGAATAGAATAGGTAATAAACAAATAAGATTATATAGAGTTACTTTAGATGTAGATTGTGATACCAAATCAGCAGAACTTCCTTGTAATTGTGATGAAATTGAAGCTGTTACTTATGGTCATGAAGATTGGAATTACACATCTGGAACTCAAGTAAATGGAGATTACGATTCTGCTGTTGTAGAGGAACATATAGAATTACGAAAAGCTTATATGGATCCTTTATATCAGAGTGGTAAATATGTAAAATATCATCGTTCAGGTAACACAATATATTTAGAAAAAGATTGTGGTCCTATAAATATACTATATAGAGGAGTAGAATTAGATGACGATGGTTTACCCTATTTAAATAGTAAAGAGATAGATGCTATAGCAGCTTTTTGTGCTTATATAGTTTATAATAAGATGGGTATAGCAAATAGTAACTAGAATTATCTAAAAATAGCCCAGGAAGCTAAAGCAGAATGGTTCAGACTATGTGATGCCGCCAGAGTAGCTCCTTCTATAAGTCAAAATGACTTTAATAGAATTCTTGATGCTAAAACTACTTGGAATAGAAAGATATTTAATAAATCATATAAACCTGTAAAATAATCATGCGATTTGCCACTGGATACACTATTAATGGTAGTGATATAATGAAAGAATTTCCTATAAAGAAATTAAAAACTACTACTTCTCAGTGTGAAGAAGTGGTACATAATAGACATAAAGAGAAATTAGCTGAAGAAATATGGAAGGCTAATGTTGCTATGGTATTAGATGATGTTATAGAAAATAGTGATACATTTGTACTACCTACTAGAGCTAGATCTTCTGAAATTTATATGAAAGAAGTAAAAGATGAAGACTTTAAAAAAGCTCGTAGAAAAAGGAAGTGGAAAGATGTAGATTTTTTAGCATCTAATTTTACTGGAGCTCAAATGATGTTCAGATATTAGAATGCAGGGGTATTTAAAGAAAAACCTATTTATGTAGATACCCCTAGAAGAAAAAAGATTGCCGCTAGGCTAAATGCTGGTAAATCTTACTACGGATGATTAGAACAATTGATGAATATTATAAAAGATTATATGAATTATATCCAAATATTCCAAAAGAAGATATAAGACGTATAGTAAATTATGGGTGGAGACAGTTTTATTGGTATAATTTGCGAGGTTGTGATGTCCAAGTAAAAAGCCGTAAAATAGGTCTCTGGATGTAGTGTGGACGTATGTACTACAATTCCAGAGAGCACTTTAGACATTATAAAAGTAAGCTATAGAGTAAAATTAGAGCTCTTTTTAAAAGACAAAGAAATGGTTGGGATGGATATTACTACACATATTTAACTGAAGAAGAATACCAAAAAATTAGAGATTTAGAAAAATTTAAAGTAACTTTGCAAAATCGAAAAGTTTTTAAAATTGATAAAGAATGTTATCTATATCATAACATGTATACACATTTTATTAAATTTAAACATGAAGATATAGGTTTTGTAATGACTTTTGATAATTTAGAGTGTGAAGCTGAAATAGCTAAAATAAAAGACCACCCTTTAAATATGCAAGATTTAATCAATAACAACATATGAGTAAATAGGCTGTAAATACATTTAAACAAGGATTAGTTATGGATTTAAATCCTTTAGCAAATGACAATAAATCTTTAACTAATGCTTTAAATGCTACATTCATTACTTAGAATGGTAATGAATTAATGTTACAAAATGATATGGGTAATGGGCGTATTAATAAAGTACGTCTAGAAGATGGTTATATACCTGTAGGAATAAAAGAATATGGTGGAATTATTTATATAGCATCTTATAACCCTAAAAATGGAAAAGGTCAGATAGGATCATTCCCATATCCAAAATTAGAATGGGATAATTGGAATGATTCAGATTTATAGAATACTAAAATTACTTTAAATTAGCTTTACGGAGATTTTTATATTTCAGCCTCTACGTAGGATGGTTCTAGTTGTATTGTCGATTTTTATGAAATACTGAATAATACCACTAAAATACCTTTATTAATAGATAGTTCTGGAGAATAGTTGAAAATAAGATCTGGAGATTCTTTTTCTATAAAATTTAGTGATTATACTATAGACTTTTTAAACAGTAATAATATTAGTATAAAACTTGTAGTAAAAACTTCATCCAATTATTATACAGTATCAGAAAATAAATCTGATATATTAGAAGGTAAAACATTCATATATGATGGATCTTATTCTGGTTTAGTATATTTATAGATAGATCTAATTACTTATGACAGTTTTGAAGTAGACTATTTAGTAAATAACGGGCAAGCTATAATATATCCTAGAGCTATAAATAATAATAGTTTAGACGTTTATACTAATGCTGTAGTGCTAGATTCTCCTATGGATAAAAGAGACTACACTAAAAATACTACAAACTTAGATTGTAATCTATACCCTTATTCAAAAAGTATAACAGTAGAATCTGGTAAATCTTATGTTATTTATCCTGTAACTGTAGATGGAGGATACATAGAAAATCTTAAGAGAGAATTATACATTCCAGATAGTTTATCTGATAATAATATTTCACAATTTAAATATACTGTAAATGATAATCTTCTAAAATTATTATATGAATTTTAGTATCATGAAGATACTTATGATGAATTAGGCAATATTCAATATGAATACAGATTTTATCCTATAAAATCTATTTAGAATATTATAAATTCAAGTTATAACTTATAGGATTTATATAAAACTGAACTATATACTCTGGAACTTAAAAAAGGAGGTTACAACACTAAATCGGGTATAAGATACCTCGAAACAGAATTACCTGATAATGATATTTATTTACTAGTAGTAAGTTGTAATGAAGAGGTTTTATTTACTAGATTTGTATATGGAACTTCTAGATATAATGATTACTATGATTCCTATAATGATTTTAATCTAATTCCTAAAGAAAATTCTGAAGTTGGATATACTTTAGATTCTAACATATTTTAGCCAGAATTATACAGTATAACTCATAAACATTTTTATAGTACTTCAAATGAGTGGAGAGATTCTTAGGAATTGGTGAAATATTCAGAGGAATAGTTTGCTGAAGATTAGGAACTACCTGCTAAATTTGGTTCTGAAATAGGTATATTACTAAGAAAAACAGCAGATTCTATTGTAGAGTGTACTCCTGATGAAAATTATAAATATATTTTTGATAAAGATTCTTTTTCTATACCTATAGACGATTTAATATTAACTATTAAAAATTATGAGGATCTTCCTCAAAAAAATTCTAATAATAATATAGAATATCCAACTTATAAAGAACCTATTATAAATTCTATAGAACAAAGTTTTTAGTTTTATAGATATATAGGATCTTCTTCTGATGATGGAACTATTTAGCAAGATAGAATATTAAAAACTATTGCTCCAGTGTTTGATCCTTATAGTACTAGTGAAGAATTACTTGGATATAATTACAGTGATACTTATATTGATACAGTAATATGTGCTAAAAAGTTTCTATCTTATACATATAGTAGATTTATGAATCCTATTGTAGATTCTACAGTAAGTACTCCTTCTGATTTTGATTTAAGTTGGGAAGCCTTCTACGAGGAGGATGCTGAAGAAGATGAATCATTGTCAAGTGGTAGTGTAAAATTAAGTAATTTATAGGCAGCTTTAGAAAGTCATTCATCTTCAATATTTGACATATTTGCTGGTGGAAATCCTGGAAATTCGGATCTTGCATCATTAAAAATAAAGAGAACTTTAAATATTGATGATAATGCTGGAATATGTAGTGCTCATGGAGATTAGATACATGCTAATGATGATTGGATGATAGCTACTTGCCTTAATATAAAAGGAAAACCCATGCCTATTAATTTAGCAAGTAGGTGTGTTAGTAAAGTATTTTCTAATGGCACTTTTGTAGGTCCCTATATTGATAGTAACGGTAGTTTTGCAAGAGTTACTTAGTCAGATGAATCTAAAAGGCCTTTACTTAATATAAATTCTTTAAAAGAATTATCATATATTAATGTAGCTAAAAAATTATAGTGTCTCTTAAGTCAAATATTTACACTTCAAAATTTAGATAAAAATATATATCTAATAGGACCTTCTTTAAATACTTTAAACTTTAATATATAGGATAATTCATATTTTGACTATACTTGTAGTTTAAAAAATAATATTTTCACTAGTGAAATAGACAATATTCTAGATACTATAGCAACTTCTTTATACAACATAAATCATACTAACAATTGTTACGCTATAAATTATATAGGTTCTGTAATTGGTGAACTTATGGAGAATACTTATAATTATGGTCATTTAGTTAATTTAGACAGCTCATTATATAATCATATTTTGTCACAGTATGAAAATGCTTATGATAATGCAGAAATTTTAGATGAGTCTAATGGTTTTTATGATGATGAAATATATTTTTTAGATGCAGAAAAATTAGACACTAGTTCTTATATGAATAATATAAGTACAGATACTGAAACAAATGAAATATGGAAAAATTCAGGAATAAGTTTTAACGGTAGTTTTCATTGTTTCTAGTATGATTTAGGAAAATTTGATGTATCTCTCTTAAAATAGAGTAAACCTTCTAATCCTTATGATTGTATAATAGATTGGACAGGAAAATTATGGAGAATAGGTCCATTAGCTAACAGTTTTATTACAGTATTTAAAGCTTAGAGAGAATATTCTAATGTTGTATCTGAAATTACTAATAATTACATTTTATTAAATAAATTAACTGCTGATATAAAAACTTAGTGGGAATATCATAGTAATACAAATGGACCTGGTATAGCATATGTAGATTTTGGAAAAAGAGGTTTATGTATGAGCAAGAATTTTTTCTATATCTTGAAAAATTTTAGTAATAATAACACAGGTTTTTAGAATAGGCTCGTAGATATTATTAATAGGAATGAGTTTAATGAACTAAAAGAAGGTGGGTACTATGAAACAAGTACTTAATAAATATTATGGATAAACCTGTTATAAATATATTATCTTAGAAAGCTTCTATTTTAAAAATGGAAGGAGATCTAGTATATGATTATAATCCCCTTAGAGTATTTAGAATTAATAATCCAAATCAAGATTATTTTTAGTTTAGTTTTAATTCTTTAAAATTATTAGAAAATATTTCAAAATAGGATTACTTATTATCTAATACTGGAAAATATGATCATATCTTAAATCGAGACGGTGAATTCTATTTAAATGGGGAAAAGATAACTGAATAGTATATAAAATAGAATTATGTCAATATTTACTAGTAGAGTAATAATACTTATTATTACTATACTTATAAGTAGGACTTTAATTTACAATCGAACTAGATTATAAATTTAGATACTAATTTATTACATTTTAGTATTACAAGGCCTTTACTTATAGATGCTCAAGAGGCTTATGACGGTTCTGTAAACTTAATAATTAATGACGGTATAACATTTCCAAAACTCATAAATACTAGATTTACTTCTATTGGTAATAATAAATATAAAATTATAGATAGGAGTGGAGATAACGATACTAATATATACAATCAAAGCACATTTGATACTGATATTTCCCTTTAGAAAATAACTAACGGTATTGTAGATATTCAATTTAATGGAGTTCATGGTAATGGTAATTTACCAGTAGGAAATTATGTTTTCTATTTTAAATTAGCTGACGATGACAATAATACTACTGATTTTATAGGAGAATCTTCTATAGTAACTTGTCATAAAGGTAACTTAAATGATCCATTTTCTATAGAGGGAGGTGTAGAAGACTAGAATAGTTATAAACAAGTGCATTTTACTTTAAATAACATTGATGCATCCTATAATAAAGTCATAGTATATTACTCAAGACAGACTTCTACAATTACTGGAGTAAATTAGACTAAATATAAAAAGATTCTCCAAAAGTACGATATATTTAATAATAGAGCTGTTATACATATTTCTGGATTTGAAGATACTGTGGATAGTACTTCGTAGGAAATAAATGCTCAATATTAGGTAATAGGTAGTGCTAAAGCATAGGCTATATAGTAGAATATGCTATTCTTAGGAAATTTAAAAAGTCCTGAAATTAATTATAAGGCTCTAAAAAATTTAGCATTACATTTCTATCCTACATTAAAAAGAAAATCTGTAGGACATGTAGATTAGGACTATAGGATATCGTTAGGTCAAGAAGGAGAATATACTGGGGAATATTATAATACAAATAATATATATCATTATACTGGTTATTGGAATGATGAAATTTATAGATTTGGTATTGTATTTATTTTTAATGATAATACTCTAAGCCCTGTATTTAATATTAGAGGAGCTACCGAAGTTAGTAATGCGGGAACTGTATTTAAGCCTTTAAAATTACTATCTAATAATTCTAAAAATGCTACAGAGGAATCTTAGGAAGTTTTTAATCTATTAAATTCTAATAATGTAAATGAAATATTAGATAATATTTATGAAGTTCCATTCGATGTTGAAACTAATAAAATATAGGGTGACGCTTATTGGGATGGAGATATAAGTTCAAATGCTGAGAATATAAAAGGAGTCTTTAAAATAAATTATAAAGGTAATCAATTAACTAAAGAGGATAGTTATGCTATAGGAATAAACCTTAATGTAGATAATGAGAATGTAATAAAAATTCTTAAAAATTATACAAAAGGTTTCTTTTTAGTTAGACAAAAAAGATTAGCTACAACTTTATGTTAGGCTATTACATTAGGTTATGATAAAATAAGTCATTTACCTCTTCTTCCAGTATAGGAGGGATATATGACAGAAAGTTTTATAAGTAATGAGAGAATTCTAGACCATACTTTCTAGAACAGAATATTAATTAGCCAAAATGGTGTAAAAGGTTTAACAGCTATCGCTCCAGAATATGAAGTAAGATAGAACTATTTTAATACATTATTTACTTCTACTAATTATATAGTAAAACTATCTAATGATTAGTTCTAGACTAAATATTTACAGCATACTGGATCACATTATTATCCTATAAATGAATTAGAAGCAGTAAGTTCTGACAAATACTTAGGAGAAGCTTATATTTAGGCTGTACCTGATTCTACTCCAGCAATTAGAAATAAAAATTATTTATTCTCATCCCAAGCGGGAGAAGAAGCTACTGCATATAGATTTAGTAGTGTATTTAAAAAATCAAAGGCTGAAAAAAATACTAATATAACTAGAGGTAATTGGGCTCCGTATCTAGGTTTTGAATTATCTCGTAGGGGATTTAGTGATAATTTATAGAGAGTAGATATTAAAATTCCTAATTATAGTGTATCAAATATAGAAGAATATTTTTTACAGAGATATCAAGATTAGACTCCTTTTTATGCAGTAACTCCTAGAATATCTTGGTTTGATTACGACTTTAATAAAGGATATACTGCTTTTAGAGGAGATTGCTATATTTGTAATTTTACTCATAGAATGAATAGAAATTTCTAGGATCCTTCATTTCCTATTAATGATGATATTTTGGATGAAGAAACCTGGAAAGATCACTATAAGAGAAATACTGCAAATGGAACTTCCACAAGTTAGGAACATAATATTACGTTTACTATAAAGAATGATGGATCAGTTACTGCAAATCCAGATGAAGACGTAGATATAGTAGAACGTGAGAAAATAAATAGAGGAGATGTTAATGCAGTAAAAATGGGTCACTGGGTTACTTTTAAAGTAATGACTACTCATAATTTATCAATGAGAAGTATTGATGAATCTATAGCTACTGAAGTAGCTACTAATCATAAGGGTAGAACATTTTATCCTCTATATCCTATGAGTGCAGAAGGAACTAATAAAATACCTGATTCATATATTATAAATGAAGGGTATGGTAGAACTACTTCTGAGAAAAACAATTTTGTTAAATCTGATATTCCATTTGAGAAAAATACATTTACAACTAGAATTGCTTATTCTGATATAAGTCCTACTACAAGTATTTCAAATAACTTTAGAGTATTTAGGTAGGGACATTACAGAGATTATAGTAATCAATATGGGGAATTGATAAAATTAGTTCCATTTGGTTCTAATCTGGTATGTGTATTAGAACATGGTATTGGTATTGTAGCAGTTAATGAAAAAGCTGTAGCTGCACAATCATAGACAGGAGTTGCTTACATAACATCTTCTAATGTATTACCTGAGAAAATGACTATCTTAAGTGATATGTTTGGAAGTCAATGGCCAGAAAGTGTAATATTAACTCCTACTGCTATATATGGAGTAGATACAGTAGCTAAGAAGATTTGGAAATGTAATGGTGAAAGTGTACAGGTAATTTCTGATTTTACAGTCCAAAAATTTTTAAATGATAATATAACTCTAAAAGAACAAGAAACTTAGCCTATAGTTGGAATTAGAAATGTAAAGAGTCATTACAATGCTTTTAAAAAGGATGTAATGTTTACATTTTATGATGATTTAAATACTATAGATGAAAAAGTATGGAATTTATGCTATAATGAAGAAGCCCCTGGAAAATTTGTAACTTTTTATTCTTGGGTTCCTTCATATTCAGCAAATATTGATAATATATACTTTTCATTTGATAGATAGGCTTCTAAAGATTTAGCCTGCTTATTTGATTATAATAATAATATAACTTTAGGCACTGGTAAGGATTATGATCATATTATAGATGATAAGGGTAATCTTACAAAATCTATAGAATATAATGATTCAGAGTATTATCAAATGGAAATTGACCGTAAATACAGATCTTCTTAGATATATCAATTGTATGATTCTGTAGGTAATGTAGCTAAGATAGATTACAATTATACTTATAAATAGAACTATACTCTAAAAGTAATAAAAACTCCAGCTGATATTGAAAGAATTCCAATAAAAATCTAGAAATATATAAAAGATATTGATGGAAATTATATTATTGGAAGTGTTGATCATGCTACAGTTGTTGTATGTACTCAACAATATAGGGATAAATTGTAGAATTATTTCTGGAAACATGGGCAAGCTGGATTAATGGATTTAGACATTCCTATTAAAGTTACAAACTGGTATGGGTAGTAGCATCCATTTGAGTTTGAATTTGTAGTAAACGATGATGCATAGATTCATAAGATATTTGATAATCTTATGATAGTATCTTCAAAAGCACAACCTGAATCCATACATTATGAAATTGTAGGAGAAACATATAATTTCTCTAAGGATAAAGAAAATATGTATTATAGATAGGAAGCTACAAAACATTTCTACTAGTATAATGGTTATAATATTTCATATGATTATGATTATATGAAAATTAATCCTAAGCATAGATTTGATAAATACTATCAGTATTATGATAAATCTACTATATTCCCATTAAGAGTAACCAGAAAGGATGATTTAAATACTATTTATGATACATATCAAAGATTAACTTCTGATTATTTAGACTATCAATCTTTAGCAGGTTCTGAAATTGTTTGGGATAAATTGTTAAATGACTTTAAAATTATTACTCATTCCAAAATATATCCTATTGATGGATATGAAGAACTTCCTATTTCATAGTATAACTATTCTCAATTAGTAGACAAAACTGGAGTTTTAGTAAGAACAGAAGTTATAGATGGTGTAAGGCATTTCTATAAATTAATTCCTTATGGAAGAAGGCTAGGTAACGCTGAATATAAAGAAGATAGATGGTTAATACAAATACCTTCTATTAACTATTCAGAATATAACGAACCTAATTGGCCTAATGAAGTACCTCCACTAAATATATATTATCAAAAACTTCCAGAAGAGGAAACCTAGTATACTCTATTATATAAATCTCAACAGAAATTAGTAGATTTTCCAGATTGTGAATTATTTAAAAATAGAGAAGGGGAAGTAATTTATAAATATAATAATTTAACTACTTAGTTAATAGAATCTTCTAAAGATTGGGGTAATATGAAATAGACTAGAATCAGAGATAAATATATAAAAATTAAAGTAAGATATTCTGGAAAAGACCTAGCTGTCATACAAGCTATATTAACCAGTTATACTCAAAGTTTTGCTTAATTATGAATAATTTAAAAAAATATTAGTTAGGGGGAAGTGTAGATATTGGAAACCTTGTTTCTAAAGCTGGGATGTCTGGAGGCCCCTGGGGAACTGTAGGAAATGTAGCTGATACAGTAACTAACTTTTTACCTGCAAATTCTGCTTATAAAGGTAAATTTGGTAACATTACACAGGGTCTTGATTCGGTGTATGATACTGCTTCCAATGTTCTTATGAATGTTAATCCTGTAATAGGAGGTGCTATGAAAGCAATTAAACTATTAAACAAAGGTGTCTCTGCTTTAGGTGGAGGGACTGATGGTATGACTAGAACTGATGCTTGGCTAAGTTCGAATTTCCTGGGATTAACTCCATTAGGACTTATAAATGGTTTTGGAGGAGCTAGATCAGATGTCTATACTAGAGATATGGATATAGATGCTAATACTGGAGGATCTTATTAGGGATTTCTTGATAAAGAAGGTGAAGCAGATTATTACTCTGGTAAAAAATATGGATATTTTTCAAAGGGTGCAAAAGAGGAAGCTAATGAAATGATAGCTAATGTAAATGCCCAATAGATTCGTCTTGGAAATATTGAAGATACTCAAGATTTAAATACTAAAGCTGCCCAGTCTAATCAATCATTTATATCTGCTCGTCAATAGTTTATAAATAATGGCGGAATGACTTATGCAAGAGCTGGTCGTGAAGGTATGAAGATTCAAGATGTAGATTTTGCTAAAAAAGTACTAAAAAAGAAAGTACGTTCTTTAAATAAAGGTACTGTAGTTAAAAAGAATGTACTTTCACATAGTGTTGCCCCAGATATTTCTACCCTAAAAGATGGTGGAAAAGTAAATGTAATACCAGAAGGAGCTTTACATAAAAATAAACATCATCTTGAAGAAATAGACGAAAAATTTGAAGACGTTACCTCTAAAGGAATCCCTGTAATTACAGAAGAAAATGGTGAAGTAAAATAGCACGCTGAAGTCGAAAAAGAAGAAATTATATTCCGTCTTGAAGTTACAAAAAAACTTGAGGAACTTATGAAAAAGGGAACTGATGAAGCTGCTATAGAAGCTGGAAAATTATTAGTAAAAGAGATACTTCATAATACAGTTGATAATGCAAATATTATAGATGGAGAAGGCTGAAATAAAAATAGGTAAAAAGAAATATACTGTAAAACTTGCAAAGACTGAGGAATAGCGAGAAAAAGGTTTAATGGATATAAAAGAAATGCCTGATAATGAAGGTATGTTATTTATATTTGATGAACCTTAGACAGTAGGATTTTGGATGAAAGATACTTATATTCCATTAGATATAATATTTATTGATGATGATTCTGAAGTATTATC
This sequence comes from Lachnospira sp., assembly GCF_016290755.1. Classification (NCBI taxonomy): domain Bacteria; kingdom Bacillati; phylum Bacillota; class Clostridia; order Lachnospirales; family Lachnospiraceae; genus Lachnospira; species Lachnospira sp. The sequence goes on along the minus strand of NZ_JAEEVD010000001.1, from coordinate 142,118 downwards.
TATATATAAAGGAAAACCCTTAGATGAATCTATTGCAGAAGAAGATAATGTAAAATATGTATTAGAACTTAACCAAGATTCTGGGGTAAAAGAAGGGGATGAATTAGATTATGATGAAGACCCCGATGAAGAGTTACCCACTATGAAAGTTATAGGTTCTGATGGTTCTGTATAGATGGAGCTTGAAGGCGGAGAAAGAATATTTAGTCGTAAAAACACTAGAACTCTTATAAGAATGGCTAAACGAGCTGAGGAATCTTAGTCAGATACTGATTATAAAAAACTTGGAAATAAAATATTTAAGTTTATAAAAATTCAAGATAATAGAGAGCCAGAATATGTAGAATTAAAAACTGACTCTAAAGAGTAATTATTTTTTAATAAAAATTTGTTATATATATTATTTATATATATCTTTGCAACAGTTTAACTGTTAAACAAAAAATTTTTAATTATGAGAATTGTAAACAAATACAGAAAATTTCAAGAAGGTGGAGCTGTGCCTGCTGAGGCTGCTCCTGTAGAAGGAGCTGAAGGAGCTCCAATGGGACCTGAAGGTGCCCCTCAAGGTGGAGGAGAAGATCCTCTAATGCAAATTCTTCAAGTTGCTGCTCAAGCACTACAGTCACAAGATTGTCAAGCTGCTATGGCAGTATGTCAAGCATTAATTGAATTAGCACAGGGTGGTGCTGGTGCTGGTGCTCCAGCTGAAGCTGCTCCAGAAGAGCCTACTTTTGCTCGTCAGGGTGCAAAACTTGTTAGAGTTAGAAGATAAACTTATTAAACAAAGTTTATAAAGGGCTTATAGTATTATTATAAGCCCTTTTTTATTAAAAATTAATAACTATTATGGCATAGGTAATTAGAAAATACGCGGAAGGTAATACTATAAAATAGGAGGAGCCAGCTGTAGAAGAGGTTGTAAAAGAAACTCTAGAACCATTTCAACCAGTAGAAAATCCTTCTGTACAGGCTGCTATGGTTCCACAGTAGAAATATGTTATACATCGTGGAGTAAATGAATATGATCCTGCTGCAGTAAGAGATTATATTACAAATGATTATAACTTAAGGGCGTGGGGCCATAATAGAGGTTTGTCTGAAGTAGAATAGGCTAAATTTTAGCAAGCTGTTCAAGATATGCTTGTAGCAGGTATTGATGCTGGTACTTTAGACTTCTAGAATGAGAATGCAATAACTGTCCCAGAACAATTTGCTGGAGATGGTAACTATAATACAAAAGATACCATAGGAGGTTAGAAGGTTATAACAGACGATGATAAAGCTGCTAGAATAGAAGCTGTTAACTATTTAAAAAGTGCTTTTGCTCATGGCTATATTCAACCTAAAGTTAGCAAACAAGCTTTTAATGCAGACCGTATCATTATACAAGCTCTTGCTGAAAAAGTAGGTAATGGTAGTATGGCTGCTTTATAGTCTGTGTGGTCTGGTCTTTCTCCTCTAGAAAGATAGAAAATGTTAAGAGATACTCTTAATCATCTTGATTATCAGAAAATATTTGAAAATTATGATTTTTCTGGTACTGATGTAAAGAATGCTCAAGAACTACATGATAGAATTCAAGCATTACAAGCATCTTTTACAGGAGGAGATCTTACAAATGATAATTATACTGCTGCTGGAAAAGCTGGTATAAGTATTCTTAAAGATCTTATATATGGTCGTGAAAAAAGAAATTCTGATAATACATAGAATCCCCAAAGTACTTAGCCTGCAGCAGAACAAGCTTTAAAAGCTTACGAAGAACAATTAAGAAGTTCTGGTTTGTATACTGAAGACTAGATTCAACAGATGATAGCTGCTAAAAGAGAAGAATAGAAAAAAGCAGCTGATTTTGAATATGATAGAACAGTAAATGGAGAAGCTTATGACTCTTTAGACAAAGAAATAATTGATTTAAGTTTAAATCCTTCTTCTGTAAGTGGTTTAAAATAGACACGTTATGAGCCAGATGAATAGAGTGATGCTAAAGGTTTATCTATTGACATACAAAATCCTAAAACTAATATTGGAGCTTTAGCAGCTAGATTAACTGGAGCAAATGGTTTATAGGAACGTAACAATATAATTTCTGATATTATATCTAGAGGAGGTAATAAAGCTTCTGATAAAGAAACTGTAGCTAACCTTATGTATATTATGAGGACTACTTATGGTAGTGACGGTTTTATATGTTTTGGATATTTTCCAAATTTAGGTAAAATAGTATATGGAGATTTAGCTAATTTAACTATAACTACATCTGCTCAAGGATTAACTGGAGAATGTAAAAATTCTAGCGATTTAGAAGATGCTAAAAGACAATTTGTAGCTCATAAACATTCTAACCTTAACTATGACAATTATTTAAGGTATAGAGATAAAAAGACTAGTACTGCAAGTACTGGTAATGAAGATCAATATAAAGAAGGTGGAATTATAAAAGCTCAAACAGGTGCTCAATTAGGTTCTTTAGGAAATTTAGTAGAAGGTGCTAGAAATATAAAAAACACTAACTACGAGAAAAGAAAGTAGAACGCTGTAGAAAGTGGAGAAATGTCTGAGAAGTAGTTTGTAGCTAATAATAAAGACTCTTAGATTGAAAATTTTACATGGCAAGACGCTACAAGGTTAGGTACTTTAGCTACAGATGTTGGAGCTTTAGTAGCATCCTTTAATCCTGGAGTAGGAACTGCTGTATCTGGAGGTCTTAGTTTGATAGGAACAGCTGCGGATTTAATTGCAGATGCTACAGATGATAAAGTATCTAAAGGATAGGTGTTTACTAATTTAGGAATGAATCTTGTATCAGCTGCTGCAGGCCTTCTTCCTGGAGGTAAAGTTGGAAGTATTGGTGCTAAAATAGCTAAATCTTCAAAGATTATAATAAATGGTCTTATGGCATTTGGAGCTGTTGGAACTGTAGAAGAAGTTAAAAATATTATAAACAAAGGTAATAAATACGGTTGGGATACTTTAAATACTTCTGATTGGGTTAATTTGTCTAGAGCTATAAGTACTGCTGCTGGTATTGGAGCTGGAGCTAAGAGAGCCAATACATACAAAAAAGTTAGAAATAATTATTCTATAACTAGTCCAACTAAAGAATTATTAGTTATAGAAGGTAGATTTACTAATCCTTAGGGTAAAAGAGTATCTACTATTGAACTTGACAGAAATGCTGATAAAGGAATTATAGACTAGTTAAATTCTGCTCAAAATGAAGCTGCTAGAATAAGAATATTAAGAGCTCATGGTAAAATTGCTAAGGATGGAGAAGCTAATATAAAATTATAGGATAATAGATCCATCTGGAAAAAAATAACTGGTAAAGATAAAGATTCAGAAATTTCTAAAGCTTGGTATACAACTACTAACAATTAGTAGAGAAGGTTAATGAATTGGGATGAATTTTTATCTAGTAATACTGAAGAAGCTGCTGCTTTAAGAAAAGCCTTAGAAACTGGAACAGGTAAAGATGTTATAAATTTAGTATCTAGGGTAGGTCTATTTGGCTAGATATCTAACAGAGGAAAAGCTACAAAATTAAATAATAAAATACAGAGATATTTAGAAACTCTAGCTATAGAGAATCCTTAGAGTTATGTAAAAGCAAGAACTTAGCTAAATGGTTTGATCAAAACAGCTTCAAAAAATCCAAATGCTAAATTCTCAGAATTACCAGAAGTTCAAGGTGCATTTAAAGATAAAGTATGGACACCTGGTGGACTTTAGAGATTTATAGAGAGGTCTGCTTTAACTAGACCATTTGTTGATGAATCTATAGCACCAACTACTGGAAAAAATAAATTTAAAAGAAGTGCAGGAATGGTCTGGAATCAATTTAGAGCTCCAAGAGGAAAATCTAATGATTATAGATATTCTGCAGAATCAAACTCTTCAAATCCTATTGCAAGAGAAAATTAGAAATTATTAACTGAAGGTTCTCCTATAGCATTACCTGAAAGAGGAACTTATCTACTTGGTCCTGGATTAAGTACAAAAGCAGAAGCACCATCTGTTAGTACAACAAATAAAAATACAGGTGGTTGGAGAGCTCCTACTCCAAATCCAGTATCTAGTTATCACACTTTATCTACTGAAATTAAAACAAAATTTGATGGAGTGTTAAATAATATTCCACAAGCTACCAAATCTAAATTAACTCAATTAAAAAAATTAGAGTAGTTTAAAGATTTAGATGAAAAAGAAATAGCTAGAAGACTTGTTATAAAATATTTAGAAAATAATAAGGGATCTAGAACTATTACAACTGGTAATTTAAAAAATCCATCATATGAAGATTTACTGAGTAGTTTATTAAAAAATAAATCTAATTTGTGGAGAATGCTTAGAAATGCTTCTGACGGTATACAATAGTCTTCAAATAGTATCTTTAAAAATAAATAGGGAGGTCAGTTTGCACGTAATACTGTTAAAAAATACCAAAAAGGTAGCTAGTTTGTAAGAGATAGTAATACTCAAAAAGCTAATCAAAAAGGTTGGGAATTAAAAAATTGGGAAAAAATTGTAAATAATATAGGTATTGAGAATTTCCTTAATGATTTATATGGGGAAGATGGCTCTAAAATAGCAGAAAATTTAAATACTTATAATAATTACAATAATGAATTCTTTAATTTAAGGACTAATCTTTATGGTAATGAAGGTTTTGTAGAAAATTCTCCATTTAGGCAATATAATCCTGGAAATTACAATAGAGGAATATTTAATTCTTCTAAATTTGGTACTTCTTTGAATAATACATTTAATGGCCCCAACGCAAGAAAAGAGGACGTAGAAGATAAATATACAGACAATTGGTGGGGTACTCAATAGGATGTAAGACATTATGGTGCAAATGGTAACCAAAAATATGTGTAGGATCTTATAAATGCTAAATTAAAAGAATGGTCTGAAAGTTCTGACCCTGTTTTAAAAGCAAAAGCCGAAGCTTTAAAGAATTTAGTTGCAAATACAGGTGAAAAAGGTGGACTACAATATAGTATATAGACTAATCCAGAAAATACTTCTGGAAATGGAGACAGTTTAACTAATCCAGGAAATTCAGGATAGTCTGAATTAGATAAATTCCTTGCCTAGGGTAATGAAGTAGAAAGGACCCCAAAAGACACCTATAAACAACGTATAGACTGGGGTAATATTGGAGAATTATATAGACTTTGGTTAGCAAACAGAACTAATGATAAATTAAGAGAGTCTTATAAAAAAGATAAGGTTGCTCTAGAATCTCCAACATATAAACAAGGAACTATCGCTTCTACATATGCTATAGAAAATGCTAATAATGATGCATCTAATAGAGTATTAGCTCAATTATAGAATGGTCCACTATATAGTGATGCTGCTTTGAATACAGCTGCTCAATAGAATGCTTATGAACAAATTCTAAAAACTGAAGCTACTAATAATGCTACTCGTGATAAATACTATCAAGAGAACATAAACGCTAATCAAGAAATAGCTAATTATAATAGAGCTGCTGGAGTTACAACTGCTAATAAGAATAGGGAAGCTATTATTAAATGGTATAATGACTACTTAGATCATATGCGTGATCTTGATGTAGAAGACTTTAACAATAGAGATAGATGGATGGCAAGTCTTATACAACAATGGGTACAAAAGAGAGCTCTAGAGAATAATCTTAATTATCAAAATTACGCTCTTAATGCAGACTACAATAATGTATTATACAGACTTGGTTTGAATAATATTCTTACTCAAACTCTAAAAGATAGGGAAGCTGAAATTCGTCGAGATGCTGCTAAACGTGGAATAACTGACGAAAATATAATTCAAGAAACAATAGATAATGATCCATATATTGCACAGGAAATGTAGAAAGCTAAATTAGCTATGATAACTCATGATATTCAAACAAAATATGGAATGAATGATTCTATGTTATATGGGACTTCTCATAGTGGACCCTATTGGCAAACTGATGTCTATAATACAAGACAAATGCCTACTTGGTGGAATGGTTATAAAGAAATACAATGGGCTACTCCACCTTATGTTCCTACTACTAAAGTAACTACTAATAAACGAGGAGGTAAAGTAGAGTATACTGAAGATAAGGCTCGAAAAAAACTCTTTGATATAATGGGGTAGGAATATTTAGATATGTTGAAAAGAAATAGTAAATATGTTCTACATAAAAAATGAGAATAATACCTAAATATTAGAGCGGAGGTCGTACTGTAACGGCTAAATACTAGCCGTTAGAGCGACCTCTCGCTTCTTTAACAATGGCAGCTTTTGCTGCAAGTACAGGTTCTACAGAAGCATAGGCTAAAAGTTCTGATAGTGCTACTTCAAGTAGTAGTTCTAATGGAAGCGGTCTTATGTCTGAAGATATGATAAAATAGATTTATTCTAACGGACTACCTAGTGATGTTTAGGCATTTGTATCTAAGATGAATAAATTTGGAGGAGGCCTTGGAGAACTTGGATTAGGTTCTTCATCTACTCAATATTCTCAATTAATGGGATTATTACCCTCTATAAAAATGAATAAAGAATTATTTACAAAAGCTTTTGAACACGCATAGTCTAAAAATACTATAGGAGAGCCTGCAATTTCTTCAGATGGTAGGGTCTTCGTAGCTACTGGTAATGGAATATAGATGAAAACTGTAGGAGAATTAGATGATGGAGAAAGACCTCTTACAGTTGGAGAAATAGCTTCTTACAGAGCTAATTCTAAAAGTGCTGCATTTGATAGTGGTAATCTTATAAGTGCTATATCTAATAGTGTAAGTTCTGCTGATGTATTTAAATCTATTTCTGATATTGTAGACAAAATAGGAAGTACTGAAACTGAAAATGAAGTTATTGGTAAAAAATCTGGAGACAAAATTACAGAAGGACTTTAGCAATTACTTAAAGAGGCTGAAGATGGTACTTATAAAGTACATACTGAAAGAAAGACTTAGACTGATAAAGCAGCATATGTTCTTAATTATATATTACAAACTCTTACTCCAAATTAGAAAACTCTTTTACAAGTTTATGCTCGTTAGAATGGATTAGATACTGGAACAGGACCTATACAAATAATACAAGGATATATTCAAGGTACTCTTGATGATACTCTTAAACAATCTATAGCATCTGCTCCAAACAGTTCTGGAAGTGGAGATGGTTCTGGAAAGAGTGGTTCTATGATGGATATGACAATTCCTATGTAGATTATGACTGGAGATGGTCTACAACACTCTCAAGAATTAATATCATTTGGAGAAGATGCAGCCTACACAGTAGACGTATAGACAGTACCTCAACTTACTGAAAGAGGTGGAAAAGGTGTTATTCCTGCAGGTAGTATGACTAATTTGATTAAGAGTGAAGAATGGGGTATATTTGATTCTTAGGCTATGCATATTGGAGATAGATTAATAGATCCTACTGAATTGAATCGTTTATACTATGATGGTTCTGGTATGAAGGCTATGTGGCTTCCATTTACTACTGATAAGAATGGTAAAGTAATGCCTAATTTAAGATTAATGGAAGAATATAGTAAAATAATGCATAAAGCTGCTGAAGAAAATTTAAGTCCCGAACAAGTTAATAAATTATGTAGAGATTCTGGACTTGCACCTTATTATAATCCAGATGGCTCTCTCAACACCAGAAATTATCGTAGATTTGGTGTTATATCAGTAATTGGTGATGAACGTACTTTTGAAGATGCTGATGAAGATAACTCATTTACCAAAATTGATAATGAAAATACAAGGTATGCTTTTTCAACAACTCTTGGTACTGAAAAGAAACCTATGGATATAGACGGAGATCTATATCGAGCTAATATGTTTATTCCTATATATGATAATCCTTCATTAGCAAGAGCTGCAGGAGGTAACTATTCACAAGTTCCAAAAACTACTTGGGTATAGGATGAACAAAAGTATGCAGAGACATAGGATAGACTAAATTTTAATCAACCACGATCTAAAAGTGAATTATAATGGATAATAAAGCAAACGATTGGATACTTTCTACTATGGCTAATCCTAGTTTTACAGCTACTGATTTCATAAATGCTGGTATAACTAGTAATAATACATCTATCTATGAAAGAGATAGATACTTAAACAGTGCTCTTATACAAGATTCACCTGAATTCTAGAGCAATGGTAAATTTGATAAAGCTAAATTTAATGATTATTATGATAGAGTTTTAGGATAGTATCAGGAACTAGCTGAAGAAACTAGTCATCCTGATACAGCTAAAGCTATATTTAGTTATAATAATGTTTGGGTAAGTGAAGATTAGCGTAAAAAAGGACTCGATAGTAGAGATTTTTAGATTAAAAATATCTATAATCCAGATAAAAGAAGATTCGGTATTGAGCGAATAGGATATACTAGTGATCCTACTATGACTCCTCAAGAAATAGCCTAGAATGAAAAAGTTTGGGATCCTACTACTAAGACATGGTCAGAGTCTCCAAATGATTCTTGGTTATTTAGAAACTGGTTTGATCCAGTAGCATTAGCTACATGGGAATTTGATGCTGATATTAATGGTAATCCTACTAACGACCCTTCTAAAATATACTATTAGAAAGGACAGCCAAAAGTTAATGAAAAAACTGGAACCTATTATTATGAAAAATTAAATGGAAAAGAGCCTTATGGTAAATAGATACTCTCTCCATTTGATATAATAACTAAGGATGGTTCTGTAGCTAATAAATACGATTTCTTTGATTCTGACGGTCTTGATAAGACATTTGTAGGATCTTTAGCTAAAAATGCTATGAGAATTGTGCCATTGTTTATACCTTATGTAAATACTGCCTATGTAGCATTTAATATTGCTGATGAAATGGCTAAAGTATTACCTATTATATATAAATCTACTTTTGGACTTGCTACTGATGATCATAGTATAGCAAATACTATAGAAGCTTTTGCAATGCAATTTGATAATAATAAAGTATCTGAAGCTGGACAATAGAGTTTCTTTAACTCAGAAAGTACTCTTAATATGATTTCTGATGTTGCTTTATAGTTATATGAGTAGAGATGGTTATTTACAAAGGCTCCCAAAGTCTTTAAAATGAAACAATATGATATCTCTAAAAAAGCTGGCCAAGTATCAGAGTTAGATAAAGCTGCTCAAGCAAAAGCTGTTGAGTATATGCAAGAAATGGCTCCTACAAGATAGCAAGCTTTATAGACAATGTTTAAATTAGGTCCTGAAGAAATGAAGGCTGCTGCTTTTGAAAAATCAGAAAGATGGGCAGCAAATTATATGAAAGATTACTAGAATGTTGGTAGAAACTTGTCACGTCTATTTATGGCAGGTACATCTTCATTTTAGGCTTATCAAGATGCTAAAGAAGAAGGGGCATCTGATTTAGAGGCTGCTGCATTATTCTGGGGATATTTTTCAGGTATGTACGCTCTTATGGGTACAGATATTGGTGAACATGTATTACCAGAGTTACGTTTACAAAAGTAGCAAATTAAGGATGCTATTATATAGGTTGCTAGGGGAGATTTAGCTGGAGAAACTGTAAATGCTGCTAAAGCTGCAACAGAAACTGCTGAAAAAGTCGGAGTCTTTAAAAAGATGTTTGATAAAGGAGCTAGTTTCGCTCGTACTATGCATAATAGACATGCAGGACAAACTTTAGCAGACACTGCTAAATCTATTGGAGCAAATATGCTTGCTGAAGGTGTTGAAGAAGTTACTGAAGAATTATTGTATGATGTTACAAAAAGTACCTTCAATATCTTATCTGAATTTAGTGGAGGTACTAAAGTAAGTGCTTGGGATAATATCTTAGAAAGATACGGTCAATCATTCTTTGGAGGTATGATTGGTGGTGGAATTTTTGAAGCTACTAATGCTTACCATATAGCAAGACCTAAACTTGAAGGATAGGAGTATGACCCTAATAATATTAAGGCTAATCAAATGCTTATTTATTAGATAAGAAACGGAGAAAAAGAAGAATTAATGAATTCTCTTAATTATCTACGTAAGCATAAAATGTTAGGTAATGCTAACTTAGGAACTAAATTTGTAGGAGTTGATAAAGATGGTAATACTATATATTCAGAAGCTACTGATACCGATAATTAGAATGAAGCTGCTTATCAATTAATGTTGAAATATATTAATAATATTGAAACAGTACTTGATAAAGAAAATATGAATTTATCAGACTCTGGTTTGATAGCTGGAGATGGTATTGAAGAGTCTGATATTATGAAGAGCCTTCGCTATAATCATTTAATGTCTTCTCCAGTTGTAGGTAAACTATTATAGGATTACAATAGTCTTGCTGATAAATTCCTGTAGGTTTATAATAAAATTCAACAGTTAGAGAGTGTTTCGGATGAAGAAAAACGCAGCAATGCTAACTGGCAAGAGGAACTTGACCTTACTAAAAAAGAACTTGAAGAATTACGTAAACAACGTGAAGAATACTTTAGTGCTGAAAATCAATAGTATTACACAGGGTTAATGCTTTGGGCAGGTAATGCTAATATGGTAGCTCCTTTTGCTCGTATTACTTTTAGAGACTTTGCAGAAGATAAATATTATAAGAAGTTTAATGAATTAACTGCTTATGAAAGAGAACGTGCTCAAGGAGAATACCAAGAATATTTAAACGGTAGTGCAACTGATGAAGTTACTAGAGGCTATGATTTATTTATGAAAATGAATAAGTAGTTTGGTCAATAGTTAATGTAGTTAGGTGAAAATGCTAAAAATTATGTAGAAGGTCGTAAAGCTTTTATGGACCTTCAAATAACTATATAGTTACCTAATCCAGAAACTAATGAATTATAGGATGTAAATGTATCAATTCAGGATTTATATGACTTAATGTTTAAAACAGAAGGTCTTACAGATGATTAGTTAGCTAAAAAAGCCTAGGAATTATCTAAATTAGAAAATCCATTTGATGTAATGCGTAGATTCACTATTACTGGAGATGGTAGTGTATCACAGCAATTAAATGCTTGGTTTAATCCTAATGTGGTTCCTATAGTTGGAACTGATTTAGAACCATTATTAGATGAATCTGATCCTGCATCACAAATGGCAAGGCAAAAAATAAATTTATTAGCTGCTCTTAGAGATAACCTTTAGACTTTAGCTAGTAGTAATCAAGGAGGTTATGTTGATAGTGAGTTAATGGATACTATATTGGATATTAAAGAGGAAATTCTTAAGATAAGCGATGTAGACTTAGGATTAGTTGATTACACTGATTAGGTATATTAGTGGACAAATAATGAATAGTTAGCTGAAGCTTACAATAAATTTTTAACAAATTTAACTGCAAATAATCTTGATTAGAAAATTCAAGAACTTATGCAAGCTCTTGATAGTATGGATGATTCTGATACAGATGTAAAGGATTTAAAAGACCTTATTCAAAGTGGTATATTTGATAATTTCAAAAGATCTAACCAAGAAATCTTTACATTAAATGATGAAATAAATCAAATAGCTTTAAATACTACTCAAAATCCTATATATGATTTATTAAGTCAAATTATAGTTACAACTACTGGAGAAGAGCGTAATATTATTCAACTTCTAAAAGATGCTGAAACAAGGTTTAAATTACAAACTAAAGGTGGTGAAATAGCTAAATTTGTACTTGATGGTGATTTAACTCATGAAGATTTTGAAAATGCTTTATTAGTAATCGAACAAGTTAAGTCATTAGTTAGAGCTGCTCAAACTGATCCTCTTATTAAAGACAATATCATGGACTTTAATAGATTAATGAACATGATATCTGGTAGCCAAGAATTAGGAGAAATTGATTCTACAAGTGCTTATACATTCTACCAAGACTTAAATTAGATAGAATCAAAAATTTAGTTTATAATGTCTTTAGATGAGTATAATAGTAGATAGTCTTTAATGGAGTAGACTAAGTTAGGAACTAAATTAGATTAGATAGCCTTTAATATAGTAGGAAATCCTGATAGTGAATTTTATAAGGTTAGTCCAGGAGTTGATAAATTAATTGGTGGAGAACCTTTTATAAATGAAACAATTAGAGAAGCTATAGATAATGCTACTACCCTAAAACAATATGCTGAAGAGAAAAATCCTATTATTTCTACAGATGATCAAATATAGATTTCTAAAGAAAGAATGGCTATTGAAAATGCTATCTATGATAGAGTTCAAGAACTTCTTTAGAATAATACTCCAGAAGAGGTATATAATGTAATATTTAAAAAATATATTGATAATAAAGATCAATTAGGAGTTAATACTACAAATATTACTAAGGATACTGAGCCTAATAATATAACTATGATGGGTGAACTAACCTATCTAATGTCTATTATAGGTTATAAGTCTGGAGATTTCCATTATTTATATAAATAGTGGATGGATGCTAATGATACTAATATTATACCATTGCCTGCCCAAAGAGCTGATATTCAATTCGTTTGGACAATAGCTCATAATAAAGAATTTTTAAATACTTTAGAGGCTTTATTAAAAACAGAAGACAATAATAAACCTTCAGTATTAAATACTGTGCTTGTACAAGGAGTATCTGGTGCAGGGAAAACTTCTGCTGTTATGATGATAGTATATTAGATGTTAAAGAATAATTCTACGACACCTATAAAAACTGTAACAGCAGGACCTCTTAAAAATCAAGCTGAAAAATTAGCTACTGATATTAATGTTGATGTTAGCAATAATACAGTTTATGATAAGGAAGAGCTAATAAAAAATTTATTAGGAATAACTGTAGAAGAATTAAATAAAGTACATAGTTGGGATTTTAATATAACTTCTAGACCAGATCCAGAAAATGATAAAGTAGAAAGAAAGTTAAAACAATCTATAGTAGATGGTTTTAATAACCAAAATCCTCCTAACTTTATATTTATTGATGAGGTTACTTTCTTTACTGCTTCTGAATTATATGCTTTAGGGGAATATTGTAAAAGAAACAATATCTTATTAATAACTGCTGGAGATTTAAAACAAGGTAAAACTAATAAAACTTGGGATATTCCTGGATATAATAATATCATAGATTCTATTGATGTAACAATGATTCCTTCTCCTTGGGAATTAACTTGTTCTATGCGTCCTTCTAATGTTGCAAAAAGAGATAATAATATTTTAAGTACTAAAATAGTAGAACAATACACTTGGGGAATCTTAAATGGACAAAACCCAGATATACCTATAACAAATCCACGTAGTTTCTTAGAGCATCTAAGGAATAAAGTATTACATGATGCTAAATTTGTAGGAGCTTTATCTGATAATGGATTAAAAGGAGAGGTGCTGAGATAGAGACCAGCTTCTTCAAGAGAAAATGGAAACTCTAAATTACTGCCTGCTGGAAAAATAGAAGTAGTTAGAACTCTTAAGCAATTAATAAGAAATCTTGATGAAGGTGAAAAAATTGCTTATGTATACGATCCAACCGATACTTCTATTAAAGATTTTATAGAAACTAGTGGAGAATTTACCCAAGATTAGTTAGAAAATCAACTAGAATTAAAAAGTGCTGTTGATTTCTTCCAGGAGAAAAGTATCCAAGGTTCTGAACGTAAATATTGTATAGTAGATATAAATTGGAGAGAAAATTATCTTAATAAGTTAGGTAATCTTGATGCTGATTAGGATTAGTTAGATGCTGATTAGATAAAGATTATTCTTGATTTTTTAGGAAGTTTTAATACAGTTATATCTAGGTCAATACATGGAAGTATAATTTATGATAATGGGTTAAGTGAATTATTAGGTTTTGAATCATTTTAGGAAAAGGATATCGCTACTATAAATGATATCAAACCTAATACTTAGATGCTTCAAGCATATAATGAAACTCAAAAAGGTATTTATGAGTCTCTTCTTGAAGGATATACTCCTTCTGAAAATGCAACCTCTGAACAAACTACTGGTGAAACTCCAGCTAATACAACTAATGTAGGTGAGACTACTACACCTACTGATACTACAGGATCTTCTACTGAACCTCCTACTACTGGTGGAGGTTCTAATCCAGAAGTACCTATTGTTGGCCCAGCAGGAGAGCCCCCTATAGGAACTTAGGGAGGTACTGATAATGGAAATCCTCCTCCCCCATCTGGAGATGAAATTCCCCAAGGAGATGGACCAACAATTGACCCATTGCCAGACCCTGATCCAGAAACTCCTCCATAGCCATAGACTGGAGGTGGATATCCTCCAATATCTAATGGTGAAATTTAGGTATTAACTTTAGACTAGTTATTAAATAATCTAGATACTATAAGAAATTCTTATGATCCTTCTACATAGAATCTTACTTTAGTTAGATATTAGACAGAAAAACAATATGATGACTATAGAGATGGTACTTTAAAGATAGGTCCTTATGTGTAGTCATTTAATACTGTAGAAGAACTAATAGATTCTATAAGGGACGGTGGATTTAAATATACTGTATTTTCAATACTAGTAACTCCTAAAACAGCAGAAGCTTATAGAGCTACTGGAAAAACTAAGAGATCTGATTTTGAAAAATTTAAAATATAGTTATATAATACCAAAGATCCTTCTAATACTTCTGATTATTAGGAACAACAATGGTATAGTATAGTTGAAGGGGGTAATAAAAAATACTATAAAATAACTAAACTAATTAATAACGGGGAAAATACATTATGTAATGTATCAGAATATGATTAGAACGGAAAGTATACTGGAACTGTTTTCAAGAATATTCCATTAGGTGTTTTAGCTTAGAAAAATTTAGTAAAATGTGAATCTCCAATTCAACCGTCTTAGAGAAGCCCAAGAACTGCTGGAACAGGAGTAAATGACTTAACTGCAAATAGGGTACGAGAAATAGTTATTCCATCATAGAATGAGGTTATGAACCTTATTGAAAAGAATGGAGATCTTGGATTAAAGATGTACTCTGGATTAATTACTCAAACTAGTGTTGCGTTTTAGAAAAATTAGGATGGTAGTTATTAGTTAATGTAGATGGGTACTCCTAAAAGAACTTATACTATGGTTAATGGATAGCCTTAGTATAATTTATTACCAGAGAATCTTAATGCTTTATTAGCTCCATTTGTAACTTATGACTAGGGGACTAGGTATAATCCTACTACATAGTTTATAGCTTGGAACTAGGATAAAAACTGTCTATCTGTATATAATAAAAATCAATCAGCACATTCAATATCAGATACTGTAAATATTCCTAGTAATTTCTATGAAATCTATAAATAGGCTGAAATTGCTTTAGCTAATATAAGAACTACCCTACTAGATATGGATAATTCTAATCCAACAAATTAGAAAATGATATCTGATAGATTATAGGATATTTTATACTAGTTTATAAGTCAAAATAGAGATACTTTGTCTAATATAGGATTAAGTGTAGGAAATGTCTACTAGGAACTTGTAGGAGGTGTAAATGTACCTAATGCAGAGTATTCTATAAAATTATATAATAATAATAGTACAGATCGGGAAGTTGATAGGGGTTCTACTATTGTAGCCGATGATACTGAGATTCCTAAAAGATTAGTAGTCGCTAAAATAGGTAATTTTGAAGTATCTTTTGCAAAATTAGCTCATACCGCTACTATGGCTAAATATCTAACTATGATATAGCTTGTTAAAAAAGGTATGGAAGCTAACTTAACTCCAGATTAGTAGTAGAAATTTAATAATTCTATTAATCAATTTAAACGAATAATGTAGTTACTGTTTAAATTAGATTATATGACTTTCAAAAGCTATTGGACTTTAAAAAATGGTATGAGAGTTCAGGGAATTTATAATTCTGGAGAAGTTGGATACATTTCAATACCTAACTTTAATCCATCTAGTGGAAAATTAACTGGAGCTTTAATATATGGTTCAGATGAAGCTACTACTGACTATCTAGGTGAAGGTGTCGATTACAATGAATTTGTTTAGTAGCCTGGAATGCTGTTTTCAGATCCAGCTATATTAAGTAGTAATATAAAAGCTATACAACATATCTCTGACTAGTCAGGAGCTAAAGATTTAGCAGGTAAACCTATAGTTGTATTTACTTTAAATGAACATTTGCTATACTATCAGAAAAATGGTAAATATTACTTTACTTTAAATCCTAGCGATAGTGCAGCTGAAGGAAATACTATTTATTCTGTAAAAGGTAATAAAAATGTATTATTTTAGGCATGGAGACAGGCTTATACAGACTTGTTAAAATCTATTGATTCATAGACAGGAACTGCTTCTAAAGAAGCTTAGGATGAATATAATAAAAGACTAGGTAATGGTTTAGTAAGGTTTGTTGTAGCGTCCCCTAAAGCTGTAAGCTTTTCTGAATATGTGAAAAATACTATTAACCTTGTAAATAATATCATATAGGATAAAAATAAGAGAACTTCTTTGGGAAATTAGACTACAGGAACTCGTTTATTACATACGTTGTTTAATTTACAAGCAGATTTGATAGAAGCTATTCGTAAAACTCAAAATAATGAACCTGTAGATGAACTTAGAGATGAAATATTCATAGGTAAATCTAATATTAGATATAAACAAATAACTATAGAAACTTTAGAAGAAGCTAAAAGATTGTCTATAGTTATAAATAAGTTATTACATAATGCTAGTGCTAAAATTATATTCTCAAATGTAAAAGAGTCTTCTAGAGCAACTATAGATTAGGGTATAGTATTTAAAGGAAGAGGAGATTGGGAATATACAGGAATTCCTATAGACTCTGATATATTTGATAAGTTAGGATTAACTTAGAATTTTAATAATATATAGTACAATGACCTAGAAATAGTTAATAAACTAAGGAATGGTTTAATAACTTTAATGAATGAGTCTGGTTATACTATAGAAGGAGTTTCATCGGATGAAATATTTGATGTACCATTTTCTTCAAATACTGGTGCTAATGAAAATGCGGTTAAATTTATAGGAAATTTTAGTCAATCTAAAACTTGGGCAAATATACCATTCACTATTGCACAGTTCTTTGGAACTTTAGGGTTTACTCAAGTAGATGAATATCAAGAATGTCAATTACTTAATGATGGTTCTACTATAGCTCAAGAAAATCAATTATTAATGGATTTCTTAGATAATAATTTAGGTAATTATGGTTCAAGAGATGATATTCAAGCTGCAAGAAATCCTCTAAATAAAGGTATTTTCTATAATGCACAATATTTACGTACTGAAGAAGAAAGTCCTGATGAAATAGCTTATTTAGCTGGATCTATATCAGATACATTTAAATTTAGGTCTGCACTTCAAACTGCTAGTTTACATTTAAGTCTTGACGATACATTAGCTTTATGCACTCAATTAGGATCTGATAATGATAAAGTTAGAGGAATTCCATTATATGAATACAGTGATTGGTATGATGAAGCTGCTGAAGAAGCTAAAGAATTATACGCAGAAGCTAAAGGAATTCCAATAGAAGAACTTAACGATGAACCAATAATGGGTTCTGGAGAAAGTTCACAGCCATAGACTGATCCTATAGAGGCTAAAGTTAATGAGGTTATGGGTGCTGTAGAATTCTATGATGAAAATGATGAATTCACTCCAGAATCTAAATAGGAAGTTTTAAATACTATAAAAACTGCTTTGAAGAATAGTCTTGAAGCATATTAGAGAGGTTTGACTTGGAGTATTGATTCACTACTATGTTCTATATAGATATTTTATAATACACAAGTAGCTTCTGATATTAAAAATGAAGATTAGATATTAATATTTAAGGATTCTTCTGGTAAATTTAAGGTATTATGGTTAAGTCAATTATTAGACAGTAAAAGTTGGAAATTAATTAATGGTATTTATATTAGTTCGGTTAATAAATTTACACTCACTGTAGAAGATGCTAATAATTAGAGATTTAGTGTAACTATTGATAATGCAGGTAAAGAACTTTCAAAAATTCCTATAGAACAACCTCCAGTAGAATAGTAGCAAGAACTAACTCCAGAACAAATATAGAAAATAAAGGAGGTTCTTAGTAAATTTTGTGATATTGTTGGTGGTGGTTTAGATTGGTCTAAAATGAATAATAAAGAAGAGCTAAGAGAGTTAGCTAATGTTTATGATGAATTAGAAGCTAGTTATATGGATATTCCAGAAATAGCAGATAGTACTGCCTAGTTATTACAATAGATAGAAGAGCTAAAAAATGAATTAAATATATAGCCCTGCAGTAATATTTTAGTCTCTTTAAGACAAATGATTTGATAAATTTTTATTATCTTTGTAAAGATTTTAACATAATGTAAATAATATATTATAAATAATGAGTAAGTGTACTATTAGCGATTCTTTAAATTTTGCTATTATATTTAAAGAGTTTTCAACATTTGATCCTAATTCTGATACTATAGAATCTGTAGCTAGGAGAATAGGTAAAGAATTATAGAAACCCATTGATATGACTGATCCTGCTGCAATTGAATTTGTAGCTTAGAAGTTATCTGAATATTGTAAAATTAGACTTTAGAGTAGGCTTTACAAAGGAACTGCTTTATAGAGGGATAATCTTCAAACTATAATTAATAATGCAAATTCTGTTGCAGAGATAATAGTAAATCCAGAATCAGAATCTAAATTAAATGAAACAAATACTAACATGTAGATCGCTAATTCTCCTGATCCCCAGGAGAATAGCGACTACCTTGTTAGGTAGTTTGTATATAGAGAATTACATGATTTATATCATTCTGCACAAGCAGCTCAACTTGAAATGGAAAAAACTTTTAAATTTGGTTTAATTGGTTCGTTCTTAATTGACTATGAAAATGGTGAAATTATTCAAGGAATTGATTAGTTAAATTAGAGAATTGCAGGTTTTAAACAAAGTTTAGCTGACATAATTACAGAATATTATTGTAAAAAGAGTGGCATATCTGATATAAATTCTCAAAGAATACTATTGTTTAAAGATGGTAAGTATGTTGCTAATTCTAAAACATCTTTAAAAAGTAAAGCACAAGAGTTGTTTAAGACATTTAATGAAGATATGTTAAATGATTTATTCTAGAGACGTACTCAAAGCGATGATGCGTCTTTAGCTTTACGTGCATATAATGCTTGGGTAATGCTTAATAACTTTGATACTCTTGCTAAACATTTCTTAAAAGATACTATACAAATTGATTAGAATAATGTCAATAGAGAAGTTGACATTACTGATAATAAATACCGTATAGTAGATAAAACAGGTCTTGTAAAAACATGGAGAACTAGTGATGATATTAATGCTTTGGATGAACTTGGTAGTATTACTAACCTTATCATAGAATCTATTCCTAT
The DNA here is from genome assembly GCF_016290755.1 of Lachnospira sp. Classification (NCBI taxonomy): domain Bacteria; kingdom Bacillati; phylum Bacillota; class Clostridia; order Lachnospirales; family Lachnospiraceae; genus Lachnospira; species Lachnospira sp. The sequence goes on along the minus strand of NZ_JAEEVD010000001.1, from coordinate 122,764 downwards.
GTACGAATATAATCAATACTCAGAGAATGATTCTTTAAAATTAAGTGAATAGAATATGACTCTTGCTGATTTTACCTTTGCATTCTAGCAAGTATTTATGAATGATAAATTAAGAAATCAAGTACAAGAATCTAAGGCTAATATGGGAGAATTTATCCCTAAACTCATCGACACTGCATTGCAATCTGGTTTTTCATTTGGAGCAAATGATAGACTTGTTAAAAATGTTTTATATTCTGTAAAAAGGAGAATTTATACTCTAGATCCTCTAAGTAAAGGATATTCCCTAGCACAAATAATAAGAAACCTATAGAATTAGACTGATTTTGCAGTAGGTAAAGTTCCAAGTTACTTAAATTATGTTTCTTCTGTAATTGATAAAAGTATTTAGAATATATTCTTAAATTATGAATGGGATTATGAATCTAAAACTATAAAAGTAAAAGAGTCTAGAGATACTACTGCAAGCAATAGAGAGTATTCTATTAGACAAGCTATAGAAAATCAAAATCAAGCTTTAAGAAGAACTCCTGAGGAAACCAGAAGACTTGCTAATGTATATAAAATATACAATCCTAGTTCAAATCCTACTGGAGATGCTAGTGGTAAACTCATTCTTGAACTACCTCATATAAATGGAGCTAAATTTAGAGTATATTTTACTAACAAAATAGGCACTAGAGGTAGAGGAGATACTTCTAGTTATTTGAGTAAAATAGAATATGTTAATTCTAATGGGGCTTCTGAAGTAATTTATGGTATTTTAAGTGGTTCAGAAAATGTAAGTGGAAATCCTTATGGGGTATTTAGTACCGATAAATATAATTTAGCTCTTGAAAATACACTAACTTAGTTTGTTGATGACACTTTAAATCAAGGTTTTAAAAATACTCCATATTTATTAGAAGCATTTGCTAAGTTTTTACCTCCTAAAAATGAAAGTGCTTAGTCTAATAGAAAAAGAGAGCTTACAAAATTAGAAGCTCTTATAGAATTAATTCCTATGGCTTCTAGAGTTATAATTAAACATACTATAGAATCCAATCCTGAATATGCTAATTTAGATGAGAATGGTAAATTTATATCTATAAAACCAGATACAAACTTAAATGCATTTTATCAAGGTATTGATGAAACAGATAGAAGCACTTCTCCTAAAACAACTGATGGAATTTCATTAAAAGCCTATTAGGGAACTAGAAATGATAGTCAATGTTTAAAAGCTATTACTCAAGCTCGAATGCTTATAAATGGTGAATTATCAAAAGGAACTGTTAAAAATATCGAAGGTAATTCAGTAGCTACTACTGGTTTAACTAACTTAATGGCTACTACATTTATAGGATGGAACGATTCAAAGAAACGATTAAATGAAGAAGAACAAATAAAGAAAAGAATAGATTTAGGAGGAGGAAGTCAAGACGATTTTAGAGAAGTTGTTGTAGCTAGTAATCTATTTTTAAAACATCCAGAATTATTCTTACGTTATTCTATAAAAGCTGGTGGTAAAGGTCAAGACCCTTCTAATATAAAATCTTATAAGAAGTTTACAGCATCAGAATCTATGCAAACTGCAATGCTCTATGATTTCCTAATGAACTATGGTACTGATGAAACTGGTAACGAAGTAATAGGAAATGGAGTATTAAGATTTTAGCCTACTGTATATTCTGATAAAACTAGAAACTATATTATTGAAATAAATGGTAATAGTGGAGATGCAAACTTAAGATTTATAAATATGGATGCTAACGGATTTAGAAGTCTTCATTATGCATCTCAAAGAGAACTTTATTCTAGGTTAAAAAGAAATCTTGCTAAAGACTATAAAAAGGTTTTATTGAATTTTGTATCTTAGACTGATCAAACAGGAAATAGAATATTCGATATAAATGATTTAGAATTAAATATTCTTCAAGGTGAAAATTATGAAGCTATTTATAACCTAGTTACTAGGAATGGTGGATTATTTGATAGAATTAATAAGCTATTTTCAATTAAATCTCCACTAGTTTCTGGCTATAAAAATGCTAAAGAACTATATAAATCTTTATCTACTCAAAATAATGTAGAATAGATAAATAATATACACTTTGATGATGGTTCTAAAAAAGAATTAAAAGAAAACCAAGTATTAAAACATTACTTTAGAATGTTTACAGATGCTAATGATGATTATTATTGGCATATAGTAAACAGAAATAAATTAAGATTTGCACAAGAAGTAGCTTCTTCTTTAAATTTATTCTATTAGAAAGGAGACACTCCCAATTCTGTAATTGATAATGCATTTAATAGAATAGCTAGCATATTATCTAAAAGAAATGGTACTGACTTTAATACAGAAAAAGCAAAATTAATTGAAGACTGGGTAAATCCTGTAACTGGCAAATTATTAATTGCTCGATTAAATGGTATAGCAGTATCTAAGCAATAGTTACTAGATACTAAAATTGATTTTATAACTGGCCCTGGAGGAATTAGAACTAATAATATAACTCTAAATCCAATTATAGATGCTTTTTTTGCTGCTGATACTTATTTCTCTTAGGAATTTATAAATTCTACTGTAGGAGGCGCATATGTTCATAAGAACAATTTTAAGAGTTTAAATTCTACTGATGAAATTGATAGGCTTGAAGAAGAAGACGCTGGAAGATATCTATCTCAATTTAAACGTATGGTTATTTTCCCAGCAACTATGCACCCATTACACTAGGAAGTACTTGAAGGAACTGCTACTTATTATAATGTAGCCTGCATTGATGATATACCTGCCCATGTTTGGGATTATAAAAAAGGTTTAGATGGAGATGATATAGATGCTCATGATGGTGCTGGTTTCTGTGATCCAGTAGTCTCTGAATATGAAAATGGTTCATTAGAAGGAGCTCATGCTGGTGATGTAAAAAAACCTATCGGCCACTACTTTAATGATATTTATGGAACTTCATCTCTACTAAAATATGCGCTATTCCCAGTATCTAATGAACAGGTTAGAAATTCTTCGAGAGTTGAATTAATAACAGAAAGAGATGATAATGGAGTTATAATCAATTAGAGGCCTGCTTCTAACGGAGATCCTCGTGAAGGAATACAATTAAAAAGGACTCGTTATAAAATGAGTAGTGTAAGTTGGTATTCCGTTATAGATATTCCAGGGTTAGAAATTGATATTACTAAAAAATTTAATGGAAGATCTATATCTATGTCTGAATTAGCTTCTCAATATTATTGGGACCCTAATTTAAACACTTATATAAGAATAGAAAGTATAAAAAAGACTGGAGAAGATATTTATACTATAACAAGAGTTCCAGTAAGAGAAGATGGTTCTGAAATAATTCCTAGAACTCCATATGGAGAATTAGATATGAATATATTATAGGAATTACAAGAAGTTAGAAGAATCGATAACAATTTTGCTCTTTGGATGGCTCTTGGAGCTGAATGGTCTTGTTCACTTATAGATGGTAAAATGGTTGAAGACGAATCTTCAATCAAGAATTTAGCGTTCTTTGGTAATAATGTTGGATTTGTACGTCACCAAGGAAATTAGGTTGGAATGGAATTTATACGTGAAGATTCCACTAAACTTGGTATACTTGGTAAGAACATCCATTAGGATGAAAATGGGTACTATACCTTCGATATGCCTCTTACATAGAAAGATGTATTCTAGCCTTTAAAATATGCTGGTATTCACTATCTAGTAGGAAAATCTGCTGTAAAGAGTGGACAAACTAATATGAATAGTACTATGTCTTGGTATGATAATACCCCTCTAAGATCTAAGAGAATGTCTACTTCTAATTTTGGTATTCAAATGGATGCTGACCACCATGCTGACGATTCAGAATTAAGCGAAATGACCCAGGTTATTTCAGCTCTTGAAGCTAATGGTTGGGGTCACGAATTGGCAAAATTTGTATACACTGACTTAGGTAATATAGTAGCTCAAAGTATGGCTGCTAATACAAAAGCACTATAGAATTATTTTTAGACTGGTAATACCAAAGAAATATATAGAATATTAGGTAAAGCTCTTTTATCTGCATATTCTGAAGAAGAATCTGGTAAAGCTAATTTAACAGATGCTATTGTAAGAAATCTTCAAAAAGAAATAGAAAATTCTACTGATATAGTTACTGCAAGTACTAGTTTACCAATGAGTAATAATGATATTATGAACGATATCATTAAAACTGTAACAAGTAAAATTAATAAATCAGCTATTAAACGTAAATATGCTGGTATGGGTGCAGTTATGGTTCCTGCATATAATCTTATAAAAGTGTATAAGATGAAAAATGCAGAAGGTAAATTTATAGATACTTTGTAGGGTAGGGCATTTAAACAAAAAGTTGATCATCTAAGTGATACTTTTACAGAATCTCCTGTAGTTGAAAGTGCAGATTTAGATTTAGGAGGTTCTTATGTACTTGTAGAAAATACTTCTATAGGAGAAGGAATGCCTTTATTTGAATATACTATTAATGGAACTACCTATTATATAGGTTCTACTTATGAAGAAGGTTCTGTAAAAATAAGAGTTTATGATTCCAATGGTACTTTTAATCAACAAGCATCTGAAAATATATTAACTGATGATATTAGGAAAAGATACCTACGATCTATAAATCAATTAAGAAGGTATTAGATTATATCACAACATAAAGATGTTAAGATACCTATAACATTCTAGTTTAGTTAGGATTTAGCAGCTAGATCTACTGTATATGCTCAGGCACTACAAAGAATGTCTGCATTTACTAATTCTGATAACATAGAAAAATATGCTCCATCTTATGTAGATGTTTTAAATGAACTTGCATCTAAAAAACCCGATGAAAGGGATTCTTTACATAATTCTTTAGTTTAGGCATTATGTCAAGACTTAGGTCTAAGTGAATTAGAAACTGAGATTATGTCAATTCCTTCTGAAGGACTATAGTTACCTTTAGCAAGAATAGAACTTGATTCTTTAGAAAAGTATGATAGAATGCGTTCTTCTAATTTCTTATTTAGACAAGATTATACTGTTGGACGCAACCTATAGCCCGCACGAACCACATTTACTGTAAATGGTAGAAAGTTTAATATATTCGATGTTAAATAGGTTCGAGACAGGATGGAGTTTAATAAATTCTTGTAGGATTATAAAAAATCTCCTAGTAAATATTCTATATAGTCTGTAATAGATAATATAAAGGATATAACTAGAGAGCATGGTTATAGTGAAAGAGCTATATCTCTAAAAAATAAAATACTTGCTTTAGTAGATTAGAGCAATATTTCTACTTATTTAGGTGACACTAGAGAATCTAGAGGATATATCAAGAGATATTTACAAGCTATTGATACTGAACTTGAAAAGGGTGTTATAGATGCTTTTAAAGCAGTTCATGCAGGAGGAACTATTCAAATAAAAGACAAAAATTCAAATATCGTAACTTTACAAGTTGATAAAGGTTCAGCAGAAGTTAGAGATGCTGAATTAATAATGTCTAAAGCATATGCTACTAAATTCGGTATAAAAGTAGGAGACAATGTTAGTGATATAGACTTTAAATATTTCCGTAATTAGTTAATTGATAACTTTAGAGCAATATAGAGTAGTTTATATGATATTGTTTTAAGAAGATCTAATGGAAGACATACTTATATAGTATCTTCAGCTAATGAAAGCAATCTTACAAATGCTGGGTATGAATTAATAGAGCCTAGTACATTTACTGACCCAGATACTGGAGAAACAGTACGTCTTGATGAGGATACCAAAGAAGAAATGTCTTCATGGAACAATTGTAAATTATATAGAGATGCCGCTGGTAACGAGTTTGTAGTTACTGATGACATCAAATAGTTTATTGATGATGATTCTTATACATCTTGGTCATTAAATCCATATATTCAAACTGATGAGGATGAGAAACATTATGCTGAATATGTGGAAAGTATAAAACAAATCATAGCTAATATTTAGGATTGGAAAGGTCAAAATCCTATTACTCCTGAATAGTTTATAGAGATATGCAATAGCTTTAATCAAAATAATTTAGGCATCGATAGCCAAGAAGTTAATAATTTTAAAGCATAGTTATCTGTAGTAGTATCTGGAGAGGACTTCTTATTATTAAAGAGGTTTATAGATAAATCTTTAAAAGATGTTCTTAAAAGAAAATTAACTGATAATCCTGCTATCGTTTCTTTAATGGCATAGTTAAATGAAACTAAGTTACCTGAAGTTGATTATTATAATTTTAAATCTCATCTAAATCAAGCTGCAAATAAGAAATTTGTTTCATTCTAGGAATCTCTAAACTTAATTGCTGCTCGTATTCCTTCTCAATCTCTACAATCATTTATGAGTATGAAAGTTGTAGGATTTACAGAATCTGAGGAAAACCGTGCATATGTTTCACACTTCCAGGCTTACTTACAAGGATCTGACTATGATATTGATAAAGTATATCTAATGGGTAGTGAATTTACAGAAGACGGTACTTATATAAGTTGGTCACCATTATTTGATTTTTATTCAATAAAGACTTTGGAAAAATCGCAAGAATTTCCAATGCCTAATGGTCAAATTTATAGGATAATAACTCGTTCTGAAGATAATAATGTTATGCCAGAGGATTCTGTTGATATTAGTTCTTTATTAAAAGAAACTTTTGATGCAAGAGAATTAATGATATAGACTAAATAGAATCCAGAATTATCTAAAGAATAGAAGGAAAATAGTATAATAAATTATTTAGATAAGTTAAAAAAATTAATTACCTTTGTACAATCTTCTAAAACAAATAATCTATTTGTAGATTCTAATATTGGAAATGCAGACTTCAAAAAATTTGCAAGAGGAATTGAAAGGTTAATTAATAGTCATACTCAATATCTTACTAAAATAAAAAGTAAAGATAAACTTCTAAAAATTACTAAAAACTCAGTTACAGCTAGAATTTATCAAATATCAAGACTACCAGAAAATACTTATGCAGCATATAGTCCTATTGAAATGGAGACATCTCAGGAAGCTGCTGTATATTCTACTATGGGAGAAAGTGAAAGATCTTATAATACTATGAACCCTGCTACTAAATTCCATATGATGGAATAGAATATGATGGGTAAAGATGGTATTGGTATTGCTGCTGTAGGTGTTAAAGTACTGTTTGCATTACAATTTTATTATAATGAAGCTCTTAGAGGTAATCCAAGTGAAGTAGATTCTCCTGAATTCAAAAGATAGCGCAATGCTTATTTTGAAAAGAGATTTAATGGATTATCTAATATAGACGGTACTATCAATGTTGATGTAGCAAAAAATATTATAGCTAATGTAAATTGGGAAGGTGAAGTTGGTTTATCATTATTTAGACAAAGAATTCTAGATAATATAGAATAGATAAACTAGTCAATACGCAATTTAGAAAATTCACCATTCTCTGATTCTTAGAAAGCATCTGAAAGAGCACGTCTTGAATTCTAGAAAGAAATAGTTGAGCTCTAGCTAAATTACATGACTGATAGTTCTCTTGTAAACAGTTCTTTACTTTCTGCTGCTACCGATAATGCTAAAGAGCTTATTCTTGCTAAGATTAATGCTAATCCAGACTTAATGAAAGTTTATATTTACGGTATTGTAATGGGAATTGATTTTAATGACATTGCTCATTTAATGACTTCAAATACTGTAAATACTATTACTGCTTTAAGTGAAAAGAATATATTTGATGAGTATGAAGGATTTAACAATCTAAATAATACCTTAAGAATAATTCAAAATGGATTAGATATAGATAAATATTTGCCGAAAGGTTGGAAGTCTATAATTGATTCACCTAATCCTACAGCAACTTCTGGAAATAACATAATTTAGTTATTACAGGTATTTACAATCCCAGAATTTGCTAAAAAAGACAATGATTATCAATGTTTACCAAGAGAATTATAGACATTATTTGATACTGAACAAGGTAATTTTAATGATATAGCTAGTAAATATTTAGGTATAATTGATACTATTAAACAATAGCTATCCTCTATTAAATCTACAGACGATTTATTTTAGCATAAAAGATTCATGTATCAAATTCTTGATATATATGAAGAATTCTTAAATAGAATCAAAGATATGGATATTAAATAGTTAAAACTATTTATTGAAATGTATGAATCTGCTGAAGAATTAAGTGAACTTGGTAGAAATTTGGGTATCAATCAAGGTATTAAAACTTCTATGGCAGAAAAAATGACTTATCTGGATTCTGTAGAAAATGCTTTTGAGAATAGGTTAAGAAAAATAAGAACTGAAGTAAATAAAATAAAACAACAAGGTAATACTTCTTATAATTTCTTGATGTGGTGTATTGATCATAATAAAGAAAGATACGCTAAGTTCTATCCAGAACCAGAGGCAGTTATTTCAGAAGTAGTTCAAAAAGCTGATAAATTAGGAATTCTAACAGATTTTAATATATTTAATTTTATGTATGATCCTGATTATCAAGAAGCTGCTGTCGATATGTATGATTTAGTTAAAAAAACTTTAAATAGATTGGATGTTATACGAACAGTTCCTCATTTTAAAGCAATGATTCAAACAGCAGTTGATGATTTTATGTTATTTGATAAGTGTATATCTAAGGTTGATATTCTTTATAATTTTGCTCATAAGTTTAATAAAGAAGATTCTTCATCGTTAAATTCTAGAGATAAAGAAAGATTCTATAGGGATATGCAAAGTTATATTGACGCTAAAATAATAACTAAATTCTTCAAGGATAATAAAAATTCTGATGTAGTAACTTCTGTAAGAATAACTGATGGTAATTTTGTTGATAAAAATTGGAAACTTCAAAAAGTTCAAGGGGAACATATAATTGATTTATCAACAATGGAAGGTTAGGCTACATTTAAATTATGGATGGAAACTCAAGTAATTCCTAATCTAAAGAAAGGATTTTTAAATGATGCAAAGACTGATATAAGATATACTATAGGATAGAATGACTTTATATAGGGATTAATTATAAATAGTACTAATAGAACTCTTACAGGTCATCTTAAGTATCTTTATACTTTACCTATAAATATGATGGATACTCAATCAGACTATGGTAAAAATATGTTAGTTAAATATACCTCTGCTTTTGATAAATTGAACTATGATTATAATGGAATTCCTATAAAATTATTATTCTTCTACTATAATTTATTAGTTAATAGAGGAGCTATGGGATAGTTATCTTTAACTCCTATATTTAAGAATGCAGTTTTATAGAATGAAGGAAATAATGAAATAAATAAATTCTTCAAGTGGGAAGGATAGATGGATTCTATGGGAACTTTATCATAGGAAGATATAGATTACTATGACATGTTACTATCTTGTGCAGTTGAAAAATCCCAAACCTGGCTAACCAGTAAAAAATCTAAAAGCGGAAAATATCCTACTTTTGTAAAAGTAAAAGATTATAAAACTGGACTATATAAAATATATAAATTTAACCCAGATTTATTAAGCAACGATAGTCAGAATTATTCAGAAGATGATTATTCAGATGATACAATTTATGAAGCATTAGGAGGTGATATTGAACAAGATAACTTCAACGCTCCTCCTGTAGGATATTCAGAATTCCAAATAGGACCTTATAATTCAATGGCCTTAGAAGATATAATAGATTTAATGCCTTATTTAACTACTGATATGCAATATGTAGAAGCAGTAAGTTTCTAGGAAAAATTATTAAGATTAATTAATCAAGGTAAAATTTTAGCATATAATAATTGTGAATAATTGTAAACCGACGATAATAATAAATAATGTAGAATATGCTTCAGAGAAGAGGATAGATTCATCTTCTTCTCTGGAAGCTATTGTACAATCTCTTTTAGCAGATCCACAGGTATTTGCTTCTATTAAAGAAGCCTTAAATAATCCCTTAAATGGTACAGCTAATTTAGAATCATTTAATGATTTAGTGCATGTTATACCTTCTAACAGTGATTTAAATAAAGTTACTGAATTTTTAGGAACTACTGGTAGAACTTATCAACCAGTATTATATTCTATATAGTCAGCTATAAATATTATAAATAAATTTGGAAAACCTAAAATATTATGGATTGACGGGGATATACAATTGAAAGGAATATCAATTCCAAAATATCTTGTAAGTAATATAAGTGAAGATTTAATAATACTTAAATCTCATAAACTTGAAGACATTAATAATACTCTTCAAGAATATATTTATAATGTAGTACTTGGAAACGAAGGTGGAGAATTACTTGATATAATAAATTAGAGATTTCCTAATAGTAATGGAAATGATAGAATATCTAAAGTAATAAATAGTTTATCACCTTCTAATATATTTAGCAAACTATTATATGATGAAGAATTTAATAAGTTTATAGACACTCCTAAAAGTGCTACTGATAAAAAAAGAACTTTACGCCAAGAATTAAATGAACATATTCAAGAAATGTTATCTAATAAAGATAAAACCTAGCCTAAATATTTTAAGTTAACTAGAGTTATATCTGGAGGACAAACAGGTATTGATATGTTAGGTGTTCAAGTTGCTAAGAGTTTGGGATACGAAACTGGAGGCACTCTTCCACCAAGAATGAAACAAGAAACTCATACAGTTGTAATAAATCCTGATACTAATGAAACTAAAACTGTATATGGATTAACTCCTAAAGAAGCTTATGAATACGGTTTTTAGGAAATTAGTCCTTATGTATAGAGTATTCATGAGAGAAGTGATAGTGATTATGTACCTAGAACTGAAGAAAATGTAAAAAATTCTGATGGAACTATTTACTTTTTAGCTTCAAAATATGATATAGAAGAAGCTAATAGATTTATAACTGCTGGAGTAAGATCTGATAATTTAAGTGGAGGTTTTGTTGCCACATATAATGCTGCTAAAAAATTAAATAAACCTTTTAAGGTTATTGATTGGCAAAATCCAGGAAAAGCTGTAGAAGAACTACAACAGTGGATGAAAGATAATAATATCAGAACCCTTAATATTGCTGGTAGTAGAGGTTCTAGTTTAACTCAAGATGACTTAACTAAAATAGAAGAAGTTATCAGAGTTTCACTAGACCCAAGAGCTTGGATTGAAAGAAAGTTAGAAGATATAATCAGTTATCAAAGTAACCCCTATACAAGAACTGATTTTCCAGAAGAACTTAGCGAAGAAGTAAAGGATGTAGCTACTAATACTCCTATAAGTATGTTTATGGATTATGGAAATAATTCTAGAGATGGTTTAAAATCTAAATCTACTTTTGAAGCTATTCTTAGAGGAGAAAGAACCTCTACTACAAGATTTAATGATACTAGAGGATAGTCACAATTAATTGATGATCTAGTAAAAAAATTATACGTTGAAGGTGTTAATCCTATAATAGCTATATATGATACAAAAGAGGATATGAAAAATCCACATAATAGATAGAATAAAAATATTATATATGCTCAAGTCATAGGAATACATGATATTACTTTATAGATGGCTTAGGATTTAAAGGATGGAAAACCTGTTACTATATCCATAGATGGTGTAAAGCAAGATTTTGTACAAGCATGGACTAGTTCTGAAGGATGGTCAGAAAAACATTTAAGGACTGACGTAGCTTCTAAAATACTAGCTAATAAAATTCCTGGTAAATGGATTAGATATAGAATGTTAGATGCAGAAATCGGAAATCCTCCTAAATTTGGTAATAGAGCTACTACTTTTATAGTTGCAGGAACTGACATAAAATTTGACGGTTCTTTAAAAAGTTTAACTGATGCTTTATTAGATAAAAAAGGTGTAAAGCAAATATCAAAACAACAAAGAGAAGCTTTAAGAAAACAGGTTCAAATAGTATTTGATAGAATGCCTCAATTAAAAAAGGTAGTAGAAGATGCTGGAGGTAATTTAGATGAATATTTAGATTATTTATTGTAGGTATACCCTGATTCTGTAGAGAAGTCTATATATTGGCACGGAACTGATTCTGATTTTAGTGGTGGTTTTAAAACAGCGCAACGAGGTAGAGGATCTGGTGCTCCTGAAATATAGGGAGATGAAGATTTTTATTTAGCTAGATAGCCTTGGACAGTTCTCCAATATGTTAGTGGAGTAAATAGAAAAGGGTCTGATACAAATGGATTTGGTCATTGGAATAAATTATGGTGGGAATTAAAAGAAATAATGTCCAATGGTCGTAGAGAAAATAATGCATGGAAAGAATTAGTTATAGGGGATGATCCTAATAGTGTTAGACAAGAAATTCCAAATAAACGTGGGGAATTTGATTTATCAAAAGGTCATGGTAAAACTTTATAGCAAAGAAAAGCTGATTATGGATACCAAAATAAAACAGATAAAGAATTCTTTGAAGAAGTGTTTGGAATACGCTGGGGAGTAGATACTTTTAACACCTGGGTATAGAGAAACTCAGATATATTTAAAAGACTTGAAAGAATCCCTAATGAAAAATTACCTGGCAGAAAGTCAAATACTGGAGGTATATATCCAGTTATAATAAATACTTAGAATCCTTATAGAGAAAAAGGTTAGAATACTTACTATGAGGAATAGAGGGGTGTAATGACTCTTGTTAAATAGTAGGGTAATGATGCAATATTAGGAGAAAGAACTGATAATGAATTTGGTTCTGATGTAGCAATAGTATTAAATAATCACGATAATATTTATTTTTTAGGCACTTCCACAGATATACAAGCTTATAAAATATGGAGGTCTTCTAAAGAAAATACTACTGATATTAAAAAGAAAGCTGAAGGTCTAGCTGAAAGAATTCTAACAGGTAAAGATAGCCTAGGAAATAATTTAGACAATCCTTAGTAGGATTTATTAAAACAAATAGACGAATTTATAGGTTGTAATTAATTATGTATTGTGTTAATAAGAATCATCCAGATTTTATTAATCTGGTAAAAATAACAGGTCTTACTGACATAGAAGTTGCTGCTATGGTAGGAGATTACTTTGAAAAATATCAAGAATTTCCTACCGTAGACCAATTTCTACAAAGATCGACTACTGAAAAAGCATTAGCTAAAGAATATAATTTAACTAAACGTGGAGACCATTATACTTTAGATAATGGTTAGGAATTTGACATCCCTAGTATCAATAATAAATATAGAGATGTAGAAGTACAAGCAGTCAGTTATCCTTTGCTAGGTGATCGTATTGTTATAAAACCTAGAGCAATTTTAAATAGAGATTTGAAAGGTCCTGAAAGTCAAATGTTGCCTACACCTGTAGGTACTACATAGGATATATTCCCAATTTATAAAGATCCGAAATATAATTACTACCTATACTAGTTCGGTAGCACTATATATAGAACTCCTTGTCGAGTTTCAAGGCCTACTTTGTTAGTAAATTATCCTTCCTATAAGACAATTATAGAAGCTCAAAATGATCTTAGTACTTTGCCTTTTGTAAATAAAACTTACTCGGTTATTAGTAGTATTAATGAGAATTTAAATAAGCTACAGCAAGGACAAGAGATTACTATAGAATCTAACGAGCCATTACCTTCTTCTGTAAGGATAAACAAAAGGGCCTTTTATTCTGATTATTAGTTCGATGAGTCTATAGATGACCCATATCAAAATAATAATGGTACTATAATAATAAATCCTAGATATATAGAACAACCTGAATAGCTAGAAGAATATATTTTAAAAGCTCAAGGTTATAATTAGGAATTTATAGACTGGGTTTTATAGGGAGATACTGTAGACTATGAAATAATTCAAGTAGATACTAATAAATATACCGTTAGAAAAGCAAATAATACTACGTATAATGCTGAAGATATGCCTGTTGTACCTCCTGTACGTACTTTTAAACAAAAGAATAATGATAGGTTAAATACAATTTTAGATAGGCTTGAAAAATTGTATGGTGTTAAATTTCACAGAGTTACAACTGCACATCTTATGTAGGGAAGTTTTAACAGTATAATAGAAAATGCCACTAGTATTAATGCCTTTATATTAGATGGTGAAATCTACATAAATATGGATCGCGCATCTAGTGATGCCCCTATACATGAAATATCTCATATTATATTAGGATCTCTTAAATTTACTAATCCTAATATGTACTATAATATAGTATCATCTGTAGAATAGTTAGAGGATTATTAGCAGAGACTTGAACAATATCCAAATCGTTCTAGATCAGATGCTAATGAAGAAATATTTGTAGATATGTTCGCTAAACATTTTACACAAGGTACAGACTTACCTTTAGACAAATTAACATAGGATAAACTCGAGTATGAAGTAAAACATACCATAGATTCTGCAATATTTCCAAATACTAGTACTACTAAAGGAACTACTGTAGATATTATGAATAGTACATTCGAAGAAATAATGGATATGTTTGGAACTTGTATTAATAGGGATGCTTTTATACAAGCTTATGAAGGCAATTCTGTATATAATAGAAAGTTAGCAAATCTTAAAGAAGAACTTATAAAAAGAGGAGATTTAAAAGAATACTGTACTGATGGACCAAAAGGTGGTAATATATCTTATGTCCATAAACGAATAAAAATTAAATAATTATGAGTAATTGTGTATATAATTTATTTGGAAGACATTTTGGTTCAGAACTTGATTTAGATAATTTCTTATTTACTTATAGAAATTCTCTAAATTTAGATAATATAAGTGATATAGTATTTAGTCAATCACCAGCATAGACTAATGCTGTTAATTCTTTATTCAATGCCTAGAGAGAAGCTGTACAAAGATTAGAGTAGAACGGTGAATTAGGTAGAGTTGTAAATGAAATTAAATAGCGTAAAAGAAATGGTGATCGTATAACTCCTGAAGAATAGGCTCTTGCAGATAATTTCTATGGAGTTAACTATGCATTAGGTTAGTTGGATAATTAGTATAAACAAGAGTCTGATGGAAGACGTCCTAAACTTACTACAGAGTTTGATGAAAGAAACTACGCTTTAAAATTATTTGAAGAGTGGCACAATCCTAATGCAGAACCTAATTAGAGAGGTATATAGGGTAAGATTCTTGAAGTATTAAATAAAATAAGTGGTAGTACTTATGAAGCAGGAGATATGCCTGATGCTGATATACCTGAAAATACTAGAAATAATGTAAATTTACCTATATAGTAGAGGTATCCAAAATCTTGGGATATTTTTTAGAGGTATATAAAATAGTATTGGCTAGGTTTAGGAGCAGCTGGTAGTGCTGTTCACTATGTTGCTGAACAATTCTGGAGAAATAATGGTAATGTAAATGTAACTCAAGTATATAATGATTTATTGAATGAAGTACCTTAGTTAAGAGGAGTGCAAGCTTTTGACGAAAGTGTAGTAGGAAGTATACTATCTACTATGGCACAGCTAAAAGCAATGTTAATTAAACAACATACAATAAATGGAGTAGAACCTCAATTTTTTCCTGAATTTGTTATAACAGGCGATCTTATAGAAGGGGCTATGCCAGGAAAACCTGGTGCAAAGTTAATGGGTATTATTGACTTGTTAGTTGTTGATGCGAATGGAGTACCTCATATATATGATTATAAAACTTCTGATAAAGAACCTTCTAAATGGGTTCAAGCAAAAGAGGATGCTTTTCAAAGTCAAACTGGTGCTTATCGAGAAATGCTTCGGGCATGGAAATTTGATGTTGACAATACTAGAATAGGTATTATACCATTACTAATGGATAATTTTTAGCTGGACGAATCATTAAAACCATTCTTTAGAGGAATAATTTGGGAAAGTTATCAAGAAGATAGCCCTACTCGCAGTATTATGTATCAAGATGGTAGAGATAAATTAAATCCTGGCAAAGAATTTGTACGTTCTATGAAACATTATCTAGCTACAGAAAACTCTGCTAGAAAATGGACTTCTAAAGAAACTAATGATTTTATAAATAAATTTTCATATTATCTAAGAGCTATGTTTCCTAATTATAATTTTTAGGAAGAGCTTACTGAAGCTAGTATTAAAGATATTGTTAGATATGCTAGACATGATAGAAATACAGGTAAATGGTTTTTACCTACTCCAAATCCTGATGATAGACAGTATTTTGATTCTAAAGAGGATATAACTGAAAGTGCTATTTTAGATTACCATGAAAAAACCATTAGACATAATAGAGATACTCTTTCTGGTATGAAAACAGCTATAAAAGATGCTGTTAATGATGGTAATACTGATAGGTTACCAGAAACTCATCATGCTTTAAATGGTCAAAATGACAGAGATTGGTTCTTAAATAATTTTAAAAGATATTGTAATGGTGAATGGGAATACGTTGAATGTGGACCTTTAAATGATGCTAATATAATTATCTTAAAAAATAAAGAATTAGGTTATTTTGATTTTATAGGATTATCTGCTATATCATTAGATACTGAATTAGAATTTTCACCTGGAAATCATACTGTATTCGGTAGTTTTGAAGGAGACATTACTTCTTAGTATTATGGAGTAGATGCTTTAGAATCTAATGTAGGCAACATAGAATTAATGAAAACTTGTCTTGCAATTAACTTAGCAGCACAGTCTTTACTATTTAAAGGAGAAAAAGTAGGAAATATTCGAGTTATGAACCCTCACCTACAACAAGGAAGAATGCCTACAAGTAAGTAGACACTTGATAATTTTAATCAATTGTGCAACTTGTTAAATGAACATGAAGAAGTAGGTAATAAACTCGAAAATAATTTTGCCAATTATAAAATTGAAGTCTTAGACGCATCGAGTAAAGCTAGGCTTACAATTATGGAATTAGCAAATAAAATTGGGACTAGAAGGTATAAAGCTATTGCTTCTAAATATGAGAAAACTGGTGCTCAAATACGTATGACTTTAGATGAATTAAATCAAGTGCGTAAAGAATTAGAAGCTGCAGATAATAACCTTGCAAGAGGTAAAATTAATACATCAGAACCACAAGGACTAATGTATTATACTGTAATGCAAGCTATTGCAGAAATAAATGGTGCATTCTATACTCAAGAACTAAGAAACGGTAAAAAAGCTTTAATGAATATTACTAATCCAGAGGTTATGGATAGTCCCAATGTACGTAAATTACATACTGTAGTTAATAATGCTAATATGCAATTTACTACTAAACTTAATGAATATACTGCAGAATGGAGAAAGAGGTTTAAGAAGTTTAAAAAAGATATGGGATTAAACGATGCTTTTAATCAAGGACGTCGTTATATGCTTGATTCTGATTATTATTTATTTCAAAATATGTGGGAATATAATAAAGAATTAGGTATATTTAAATTTAAAGACCCCTGGGACGCTACTAATGATTTAAAAGCTCCTGAACGTGAATTGTTGAAATGGTACCTTGAAGCTTAGTGGGAACTAAGATTTAAAGGCACTCAAAATTATACTGAAGAAAACCATTCTAATATGAGAGCTGATCGTAATAGTTCATATTATGATGTACCTCTACTAAAAGCTGAGAATCAAGAGAAAATTGTAAATGGTAAAACTAAAGGTATGGTTAATTGGTTTAAACGTACTATGTAGTGGTTTACACATTTTAACGCTAAAGCATCTGAAATGATATAGAAGGCTCATAATGAAGATGATTTAAAATTACAGAGAGCTAATGCTGAAAATTATAAAATGATAGATAGGTTTGAATATAGTGAAACTGGTAATAGAATGCGTCTAATTCGAGAGAATGATGAGTATTATTTTTCACATAGTCTTGATCGTATATTCTATAATTATGCAGCAGTAAAACTTCGTAAAGAAGTTATGGATGAATATCTTCCAGTAATGAAAGCAGTTTTAATTTCACTAAAAAGTCAAGAGTTGTTAGATGGTCTAAAATTAGGAAATTTAACCGAGTATGTAGGAGATTATATACAAGCAAAGGTATTAGACTAGTCCTTAATTCCTGAAGATTACAGAGGAATTTCCCAAGTAGCTGGTAATTTAAAAATGGCTACTACTATGGGAGCTTTAGGTTTTAACCCTAAATCTGGTTTATTCCAGGTATTTGAAGGAGTATTTAAAAACTTTAGCAGATCTTATTTTAAACCTATGGGTGAAAACTAGTTTGGTATTAAGGAATATTTATCAGCCATGAGAGAACTATTTGGAGATACTCCAAATCATTTTAAAACTGTATCTATGGGACAACTTCTAAATGAACAATATAGCATTAATGACTAGGATGTTAATTAGAAAGCTGATAGATTACGTGAAGGATAGAACTCTCTTACTTTTATGGGTAAAGCTATGTGGCTAGTAAGTGCTCCAGACTTCTTAAATAGAATGGCCATATTTATAGCTCAAATGAAGAAAGATGGTTGTTATGAAGCTCATGAACTTGATCAAAAGAATATGACTATTAAATATGACTTTAAAAAAGATGGTCGATTCAAAGTATTTAATAATCCAAATGCTGATAAAAATTCATTATAGTATAGGAAACAAAAAGCTTTATATGAAAGAATGATTCAGTAGTTTAATCAAGAAGGTTATACTACTATTGATTAGAGAACTGGAGAAATTCGACGTCTTGAAATAGGGGATGATTTGCCTCAAGCATATACAAATAAAGAAGCTCGTAGTATTAAGTCTTTTGCAGATTAGCTATATGGATATTATAACCATGAGGATAAGATGCTTCTAAATAGCTATCTTTTAGGTTCTATGTATACTCAATTTAGAACATACTGGTCTTCTCTTAGAAATAGATGGTGGTTAAAAGGACAAGTTTATAACCAAGGACATTGGGAACAAATGAAAACTCGTGATGGAGAACTTGTTTATAAAAAGGTAATCACTACTGAAGATGGAGAATAGCGAGTAGAACTTGTTTGGGGAGATGAAGCTGATCCTAATACAATGGACCCTGCTATGGATTGGAAAGGGCATTATCAAGAAGGATATTGGCAATCATTTGTGTCTTTATGTAAAGCTACTATATTAAATTTTGATAGTGATAAAGGATTCTTAGAAAGATTTAAAGATTGGCAAACTGGTAATGGAGATGAATCAGTTGGAACTATGAGACGCTCTAATATGAGTTTAATGATTCATGATTTAGGAGTATATGCATTAATATCATGGTTAGCAGGTATACTACTTGGACTACTGAAAGAACAAAAGAAAGATGATAAATACAAAAACTTAAGCACATTAGATAAAATGGAGCGAGATTTTGCTAAAACATTTGCTCTTTCTATGGCATCCTCAGTAGAAGATTTAGGTGCTTTTAAAGACTTAATAAGCCCTATTACTGATTGGACACCTCCAAGTTTAAAATTTGCAACTAATGTATATAAAGATACTAAAGAGTGGATGTCTGGTGATAAAGACTTTAGTAAAGTAATGTCAGAAAATATCGGTTTAATTAGACAGACAGAAAACGTTCTGTTCTTATAATAATAAGACAAAAAAATAGGGGGAACACAGTCATCACGACTATGTTCCCCCATTTTGTTAAATAGCAAATCCAATTTTCTTTTGTTCTTTTACTCCTGTTTCTTTAGTATAATTAAATACCTCACATAAAGGCATTTCTTTAGGTTCAGCTTTTATACCAAGTTTATCAAATAAAACTTTTACTTTATCCTTAGATAAATCTCCAAATTCATATTTTACTTTTAATCTACCTTTTCTTAATATTGCACTATCAATATTAGTCAATTCATCATTAAAAGTACATATAAATTTAAGATTTAAAGAATCCCCCAGTATACCATCTGATATATTCAATATAGGAGTAATCAAGTTATTATAACTAGTACTTCTATCTTTAAGAATTACTTCACAATCTTCTAATACAAACACTGAATTCTTACAATTAAATAAGAAATCCATAAAAGGTGTTGTATTTATTTGTGAAAACATAGAACTATCTAGCCAGAAGAATTTTATATCTGGATTATCTTTTATAAGTTTTCTTATAAAATAAGATTTACCAGTTCCAGGTTTTCCATGTAATAATATAAGAGAACTTTCTTTACCTTGTACTTCCTCTTCTATTTTATCATATGGGAAATCATCATTATAATTTGTTTCAACGTCAACTTCTGCTTCATTAATAGGTAATAATTTTACATTAAAATTACCTCTAGCGTCAACTGATACAAACTTTAGATTTGCTTGATCTGGACACTCCTCTACGATACAACTAATAAGTTCTTTACTTTTCTTTAGATTTTTATTAAAGATAGTCCCTCTAAATACTATAAAATCTTCTGTAACAACTAATTTGTATGTTTTCCAGGTATGAACATAACAATTAAAATTGTTAATAATATTATGGATAGTTTTGTCTACATCTATCTTTCCTTTTGGATGATATTCTCCATCTTCATCCCAATTTTCGTCTAGATTTCGTTCTTCTTTTGTAATTTCATCAAAGAAATACATAACATTTGGAACTCCTCCATATATCTCATGAAATAACATATAACAATATTCATCATCGTTATTAGATTCCAGAGTTATAGGATACTGTCTAGAAGCTAGTCTATCCATAGCATTTAGTGTTTGTCTTTCAAGATCTCTTTCTAATGTTTCGTCTTTTATCATTTGTCTAATTCAAATTGTAAAGGTTCGTATGCTTCATTATAAGACTCATCTACAATAGAAACCGTAGAAAATATAGTATCACATTCTGGATATTTATTCAATCCATGCTGAGATGAATGTATATGACCAGATATAGATATTTTTGGACTGTGATCTAATATACTACTATATAGTATAGTATTTCCTGCTCTTTCTCCAGAATAATATCCTTGTTGTATAACACCAATATCTCCTATGTTAGGAGCATCATGAGTTAATATTAAATCACAATTAAAAGGCATACTTGAATATTTTATTCTTAGGAATCCATCAGGAGCCATAAAAGACCAATTTCCAAATATTTTACACCAAGGAGAGCCCCAAAATAAATATGTTTTACCATCGCTACCGATATATTCTACAGATTCATCATCTAAGAATTTTATTTTATTATCTGTAGGTTTATATAATATATTAGAGTATCTAGCTTTATCATAATAGCAGGATTCCCCTATAAAATCATGATTTCCCCAAACAGCAAAAACTTTATCACAATTTAATGAATTTATCCAATTACTAAATTGCTTTTTTAACCATTTTTCACTTTTAGGAATATTTCTTTGAATATTTAAAGGTAAAATATCTCCGCAAATAAATAATACGTCGAATTCCTCAGTTATCTGAGGTAAAATTCCGTGTAAATCACTTATAGCAATACATTTAATCATTTTTTAAATTTTGTAATTCTTCTTCAAGACCTTCTTGAATTGTATGTTTAGCGAAAGTTTGAGAATACATAAGTCCGACAAAATACCTGATTAAATCATGCCCAGAAACACCATCCTCTTCATGAAAATCTACTCTAGTTTTTAAACCGTCTATACAAATTTCAACATATCCATTCATAATTTTTTTAAAATTAAAATAAAGCCTTCTAACGAACTTTTATATTGAAGACGATAAGTTTATCATCTACAAAATTTAAGTTCATTAGAAGACTTCTAAAGTACCTTAAAATTAATTTTTAATCCCAAACTCCGAAGTTCAAAGTTCCACCTTTAGATTGGATCATTTGGTAAATATCAAAAATTAATTTTTGTCGAATATATTTTTTAACTTCAAAAGGAGAATTACTCAGGAATAACTGGTTCTCCTTCTGAATCTTCTACTGCTTCCACTTCTCCCGATTCTTCCGAATTTTCTTGGACCATTTCATCAGCTATTTCCTCACTAATTTTAAGGTTATCGTAATCATATGCGATCATATGAACTATATCGCAATAATCTACATCATCTTCAAATTCAAGAGTTTTAAATAAATTTTCAAAATCTTCGTTAAAAGCAGTTACTACTACATTTACTCTTATAGTATCTGGCAGTATCTTATATGCGTTTGATTCTGAAACTCCATTGTTAACTAGTTCCTTATAAATTTTATAGGATTCTTTACAAGATTCTATCCACTTGTTTTTTAAATCACTATTATTATCAAATATATGACTAGTTAAAATAAGTTCATCATCTTCTATAATAGGAATACTTTGACTAACACTTAAATATTTTATCTTCGATAATTTATCAGCAATATATTTATTTGTTATGATAGAATAAGTAGACCTCTTAACGTGATATTCAGAATAATTATATAAAAATAGAAGATCTGAATGTCTATTATTTTCAACAACAACTCTATAATTTGTTGTTATAAAATATACATATAAAACACCATCTTCATCAGATTTATATCCTTTTACTACGGATTCTGGATTATTCTGGTAGAAATTAACTAATTGCATTCTACGCATGTAATCTTCTGTAGTTTTAGGATCTGGCTTTCCTATAGGAACAGTTAAATAAATAGTACCATGTTCCAAAATATCTAGACTATCTCCCTTTTCTACAGAATCTTTTAAAGGATTCTTTAAACATATTTCATTACACTTTTCCAAGTGTGTTATCATATGCTCAAATAATTCTCCTTGTATTTTAGAAATATCTTCTGGTGTAGAATTGTTATCTAAAATAATATTAGAGCCTCCTTGCTCTAAAATACTTATTTTTGGATCAACTATTTGCATAAAATATTATTTCTTATATAATCAACCATATTATTGAACTTATTATTAAATTCTTCTGAAGAAATCTCATTGTTTTCAATAACAAGTAATAAATTTTCTTGTAGATCTGTAGTTATAGTTTTATTACCTATTTTTAAAGCTGTATAAAATATATCTATTCTATCTTGTCCGTGATAACATATATCATTGACTTTAAGTATTTTATACCTAATGTTACCTAATTTAAAACATTTACCTACAAGATATTTATATTTTTCAGATTCTTGATTTTTAATTTCTTTATTAATTTCATGGAGTCTTTGTTCTAACTCCATCTTTTCTCCCATTAGTACTCCTAAGCTTTTCATAATTCTTTTTCAATTCTTACAAAAGTTATACTAAATACCCCAGGAAATTGTTTTTTAATTTTACTAAGAGCATTTTCTTTACTATAACCATCCATAAAATACAAATCTGTATCTTTATCATAAGAATTATATTGAATACTAAAAATGTAACGTCTCATTATAAATTGAAATTAAAAATTAATAAAAAGGGAACCTATAATAGGTTCCCATATTAATAAATACTATTACTCTACTATAATATTAACTATTTGACGGCCAGTAGCACCTAAACCTTTTATACTTTTAATAGTATGACCTAATTTCTTAGCTGCTTCTGCTAATACTTTAGCTCTTTCTAAACTAATTCCGTCATTATATTCTTTAGACCCTGGAGTACTTGCTTCTCCTTCGATTTCTAGTACAGATCCTGCTGGAATTTCCTTTAAGATATCATATCCAAGAGCATCCAACTCTGTACTATTATAATCAAATGAGATAGTGTATAATTTACGAGGAAGTTCTTTATAAACTACCTTTTCGATTTCTACGTACTCTACTTCAGGTTCTCTATTACGTAGAGAATTAATTTCCTCCATTAAAGAATTATATTCTTCTTGAGTATATTTATATGGGCAAAGTTTAAAGTTATGAGTTCCATTAGAATTTTTAAACTTATAAGTTAAACCTGCTTGAATTCCATACCAAGAATTTTTATGGTCAAATGAAGGTTGATTTACATGTTTAAATCCCCTACTAGGAGTTAAATTAAAGTTATATTCTGGTATTAGATTAACTTGCCATTTGTCATTAATATTAAAATTAAATTCAACGGCATAATGCGCCATAATATCGTTAGTATGAGCAGTACCTTGCTTTAAACCTGGATTCCAATATACAAATCCATGATTCCAACCTATACCAGCTACTGCAACTAATTCTACTGGACGACAAGTTCCATTATAACCAGCAAATAAATTATTTAAATTAAATTTTGAATTGGCAATAACGTTTACATAATTTAATACATTACGTCCCTGAAAATTACCAAACTTACTTCCATTATTAAAGCCTACTTGTCCTTCAATACCAGCTCCAAAAACAGGAGTAATCATTTTTGTAATGTCTAGACCTGCTGTTCCTTCAATTGAATGTTCCCAATCTTGATAACCATTCTTTACAGGATTTGTTAGAGCAGTAGCTCCACCACGTACTCCTACAGAAATATTATCAAATAATTTAGAACTTTCTACAGTTTGTCCAAACATATTAAAAGTTGCTAATAACGCAACCATTATAAAAACTAAATTTCTCATGTTATTTTTTCATTAATTCATTCTTCAGTATCTGCTTTTTCTAATTCATCTATAGCCTCACTAATTTCTTTTGGATGAGTTACTCCATGCCAAATCTTTAAATCTCCTCCAAATTCATCTACAAGAACTAGTGTAGGGAGTGATCTTACACCATATTTTTCACATAACTCACTACTTGACTCTTCTTCAATATTAATTGGAATAATTTCAATATTTTCATTTAGATCTTCAAGTAATTTAGTTTGTGCTTTACATGGTTGACACCAATCTGCATAAAATTTATATAGTTTCATATTTTATTGATTATTAAGTTCTTCTGCTTTATTCAAATACCATAAGGCTTTTTCTAAATCTTCTTCATATTTACCTTTATGTTTAGAACGCCAAAGATACTTAAAAGCATTTAATCTACAAAATATTTCTACATCTTTTTTTCCATATGCAGCTATCATAGCATCAATGCACTCAATAGAACCAGTACAATAATGTTCTGGATGGTTTATATTATTATGTTCTTCCATAGTTAATCAACATTTTTTAATGCCCCAAATTTATATCTATTAAATAAAGTAGAAGGTATCTTACTAGTTTTCCTATAATTTCGATCAGGTTTTCCATGTTCTTTATAGGCTCTATCTTTAAATACGTAAATTGAGAAAGTTAAACTACCCCAATTTAGAAACCTATCTTTATAATAATAAGCAGTACCATTACGATTTTTATAGGTATAGTATTTTAATTCTTTATTTATAGTATAGTTGTTCATTAATGAATCCAAAATTTACCAGTTTCTGGAACTGCTGGAATAGGTAATTTTTCACAAAATATACTAGCAGAATTTTCCATAAACTCTTTAAGCTTATTGGGTACAATATCTACAAGTTCCTTTGGGAATTCAACTAAGGCTTCATCATGAACTAAATCACATAACAATATTTTTCCAAAATATCCATTTCTAACAATCCATTTAAAGAATCTAATCATAGCGTATTTCATAATTATAATACCCGTACCTTGAGTAGGACTATTAAGGCTTTTACGTTCAGCCCATTTAGAAATAGCTCCACTATGTTCACTTAATTCTTTCTTTGAATATGTTAGTTTTCTTATTTCTTCTGGTTCTTCTTCTATAGATTTCCATTTAGAAAAATCTTCCCAATATGTTTTATGTCCAGTCTTTTTACAAATAACTACATAGCCATACTTTCTAACAAATTTAGAACCTCTTTCTTTAAATTTAGCAATACCTTTAAAACCCTCATTATAATTATTAGCTATATGTTGAGCTTCTTGCATTGTACATCCAAGTTGATCTTTAATCGCTTTAGCTGTACCCCCAAATTGTTGTGAAAACTCAACAGGTTTTGCTCTATCTCTTAAATCAGGTCTTAATCTTTTGATATCTTTAACTTCTATACCCTCTAATTCTTTTGGAAAACAAGCTTTGGCAGTTAATGAATGTAAATCTCCAGTTCCTTCTAGAAATTCTTTTATCATGGCTGGTTCATTATATATATTAGCACCAAGCCTAGATTCCATAGCAGAATAATCACAACTAGTCATTAGATTATCATCTTCTGGTATAAAACAATGTCTAACTTCCGCTTCCTTAGGAAGAGTTTGTAAGGCAACATATCTACATCTAGAAGGATCAATACCTTTTAACTTAGCTAAATCATGATTTCTTGCAGTATCATCTCCACAAGACATTCTACTAGTATCTGCTCCCAATTGTTTAAATTCAGTATGAATTCTTCCAGTATTAGGATTTATAGAATCGATATAAGTATATCCATAAGTAGAATATTGTTTATAAGCTTCTTTATATTTTAAGAAAGTATCTAATAATTCATCGTGAATACCTCTTTGAGATTCTAGAACATTTTCAGCAAGACTCTTTTTCATTTCATGAGTGTCCTTGTCTAATACATCTAATTTAAAGCCTAGTTTTTCAAATAAAGGTATACATTGCTTTGGACTATTCCAATTTATAGCACACTCCTTGCCAAATAAAGTACGATCTATAAATTGATAATTGTCAAACTTATTAGGATATTTTTCTGATAAATCTAAAACTATTTTATTTAATTTATCAGTAGTTTCACATACTATTGAATAGTTTTTGTTTATAATTTCTGTCCACTTAGAAACATCTAGTCTTATGCCACACCACTCTAAATAAGCTATTACTGGGACAAAATTATTTTCTATTTTTTGAGCTAAAATACAATTCTTTAATTGACATTCTTTCTCTTGCTGTTCTTTAATATCTTCAAGATCTCGAACATCATATGCAGCATATATTATTACTTGTTCGTCAAGACCTCTACGTTCAATTTGAGCTCTTATACTTTTATCAAGAGTAATATTCAATCTTCTTTTTACTACTGCTGCTAAATTGTATCTTAGACTATAATAACCGAGAAATAATAACTGTTCTATTATCATAGTATCATATACCTTTAAAGGTACAATACCATAATTATATAGAAACTGTAAATCAAATTTTAAGTTATGACCTATTAATAGTTTATTTTCAAGAATATCTTTATACTTTAATATATCTATTGTATCACAATCAACCACTATTTGAATATCTAATTTTTTAGATCCAAATTGAATACTTAAAAGTTTTCCAACATGAGGGTCTAATCCTATAGTTTCACTATCATATTGAATAGCGTCTAAGGACTCTAATATCTTTAAAGAGTCCTCGACGCTCATTCTTTTATAATATTCTGATTCAAACAATTTTGGCTGTTCAGATACTAGGTATATCACTTTAGATATTCTTTAGCTATTTCCCAAAGTTCATCTATATTTGTGCAAATTTCATTTCCATCTTCATCAGTAGCATGGATTTTATCGGGATTTGGTCGTTTTTCAAACATATACCAAACTATCCAATCACATCCTTCTTCTGTAAAGTAAGCCTCTAAGAGTTTATCAAATAAAAAACCTCCAACTTCATAAGCAGGGCTATCATAAATATCTAACCCTGCATCAGATAACTTATCTGTGAAAACTTCCAACTTAATAAACTCTTCTATGATTTTCTTAAAAAGTTCCTTATCCATAACTTTAACCAACTTGTATAGTATAAAAATTATAATTTCCCTTACCTATTATACACCTTACAGGTTCAGAATCATTTCCAGGATATATATCTACAAAAGTAATATCTCCATCAAAATTATTTAATAAAGCTGCAGTCCAAGTGTATTTATCTACTAAATCTTCTGCTTTTTTCTTGTCATAATCCCAAGTTTCATTATACTCTGATATAGACACCAATCCAGCATCAGCAGTAAATTCTCCTACTAAAGTACCTATAGGAGCTTTATTATATCTTATAATATCTTCTAGTACAGATTGATCTACTGGACCATCTGTTTTGTATACCTCACAATGCCAGTCACCATATATAGTGTCTGCCATCATTCCTTGCATATTATTTATTGGATTTAATAAAATTATTTCACCAGGTTCTGCACCTAAACAATACTTATTAAATTCTTCATCCCTCATCCAATAACAAGGATCTGTAATAAGAATATCTCCTTTTATTTTCATACTATATTATTATCATCAATATTATCAATATCGGTGTAAACACCACTCGAAAGAATAGAGAGCAGTTCTCTTAATTCTTCTTCTAATTTAGGAATCATTTCATTAACAGTTTCAAGCTTTTTTTCTAAATAGTCCTTGTCATTTTTAGCAAGTTCTAAAGATTGTTCACAACTTGAAACTTTCCTGCAAATTTCTAAAACATCCATATCAATTTCCTGTACTACCATGTCCGCCAGTCCCTCTTTCAGTTTCTGATAATTCATCAGATTCTATTAATTCTACTTTTGGATATGGAATTATCATTATTTGGGCAATTCTATCCCCAACTCTATACGGTATATCTACTTGATTATAGTCTCTAGATTTATAAGTTACTTCAATTTCACCTCTATATCCAGAATCTATAACTCCGACATGATTAGTTAAATAACAAAATGTCTTTCTATTAGAACTTCTAGGAAATAGTAAACATGCATATCCTTCTGGAACTTCTAATGCTAATCCAGTACCATATATAAAATTATCTTTATCATCTCTGCGTACACTAATAGCAGTTAAATCTAGACAAGCATCCCTATCTTTAGCGTAAGTAGGGATTATTGCTTTTTCATCAAGTTTCTTGAATCGAACTTTCAGAGTCTGTTGATTCATTAAATTCAAAAGAATATTTAGAGTTTAAAGTATAAAATATCTTATTTTCCCAATCTATTTGTTTTATAATAGAAGTATAATAATAGTACTCAGGATTACTTATAATACAAGAAATGCCTTCCCCAAAACCTGGAGTAAATCCTTCTCTAGATTCATTCTCTCCTAGGTATCCAGGATTTGTGCTAATCTTTGTTATTTTAATATGTCCTACTTTACTATTATGTAAATCATTATAAATATTTTCATCAGGATATCTAGCTAAAAATTCCTCTTTACTTAACTTTTTTAATTCTAGGATATTATTTACCCTATCGTCAAAAGTCATTATTTCAACAGGAATTTCTATCTTATTAATCTTGTTCATATTATCCATACAATATTTAAATATATTATCACTTCTAAAAGAACTATCTTCTGAGTAAAACCCCTTAATAATTCTTTTATCATCATAAACTCCAGCAAATGGAACTAACTTAGCACCAAAAGCATTTTTTATTTGTAAAGCCCTTTTACGTTCTTTACCATAAATATTTTCATCATATATTTCTATATGAAGTCCTGGGATAAAATACTCTAAAGTATATTTCAACTTTAGAGTATTTGTTTTATCTCCAAGAAGACTGTTATAAACTATTTTTAAAGTATACATTTATAAACATTTACTATAATCACAGTCTAAACACCTTATACATCCTGCTTCTCTGATAAGTCTTCCTCCACAGGCAGGACATTTTTCTCCTTCTACTTCTTCATCTTTTAAATACTTACGAAGAATCCTAGTTACTGCAGCTAAGAAGCTAGATATACTAGCTTTTACTTTTTGAGAAGTTTTTATAATACATTTTAAAGGAGCTCCATGTCTCATTAACATAGATGAAGCTAAAGATACAAAAGATTCTAATTCTGTTAATTCTCCTTCTTCAACTATATTATTAATTCTGATTTTGTCAGAATCAAAAGTATAATTATCTTTTTTATTCTTAATAATTACACCTTTATGGTTAGCTAATTTTAGTCCATCCTTACCTTTACAAACAAATATTTCGTAAGGTTTATTATTATATAATCCTACCATTATATAAAATAATTCTCCTTTTACTACTACAGAATAAAAATCAGCCTCTAATTTTTTAGGTCGTTTTGGAGCATCTATATCAGATATAAATTTATCATCTTTCTTTTTATCTTCTATAGAATTAAGAATACCTTCTCTACAGCCATCTCTATATACAGTAACTCCTTTTAAAGAATTATACCAAGCTTCTTTATATATATTAGAAACTTCTTCTTCAGTTGTTTCTTTTGGTAAATTTATTGTAGAAGATATGCTATGAGTTATATATTTTTGACAAATGGATTGAGTCATTATTCTATCTTCCCAATTAACTTCATGAGCCGTAGCACCATAGTAGGGACTTTCTTCAAAAATATTTTTCCATTCTTCTAAAGTTAGATTATTTATTTTATCTTCTACTTTTTCTTTAGGAATGCCTAGATCTCTAGTAGCCCATATTTTAGCAAATTGTTTAAGTCCTGGGTGTATTACTATAAATTCTGAATAGTTTATACCCATTTTATCAGTATAATCCACTCTATCATCACTTGTTACACATTTTTTACGTCTAGTATACAGTGGCATAAATACTGGTTCAATACCTGATGATGTTTGAGCGAGCATTGCTACACTTCCAGTAGGAGCTATAGTACTAAAAGATATATTACGTCTTTTATATTTCATAAGTCTAGTATAAGATCCTAAATCTATGCTACTAATTAACCCATAAAATGCTAAATTTTCAAATTTATCATCATAACCTGGAAATACTCCTCTTGTCTGAGCCATATCTGTGGTAGCTTTTATTTCGGCTATCATAATAGCTCTCATAACTTCTTCTATAACATTTAATGCTTCTTGACACCCATATTTTACATTTAATTTAGCTAACATGTCAGCTAATCCTAATATTCCTACCCCAACTCGTCTACCTTTAATAGCTGTATCATAAATACTTCTCCACATATCTTTTTCAAGATCATTATCACATATATCAATTATTCTTTGTACTGCTTCACATTCTAAATCTACAAGATCATCTCCGAGTTTCATAGCCATATAAGCAGCATCTTGTAAGGCAGAATAATTTATATAACAATCTTTATTAAATGGATTTTCTACGAATTTACTAAGGTTTAAATGTATAAGTCTACAAGAATCATTAGCACCCATACCTATTTCTCCGCAAGGATTAGTAGATATCATTCTAAATTCTGGATACATTGCATCTGGAGAATTTCCATGCATAGTATCTTCAAATATAATTCCTGGTTCTGCAGTATTCCAAGCACAATGAATTAATTTATTCCATAAATCTTTAGCTTTTATTCTTTTAACATACTTATGATAACCTACTTCTATTAGTTCTCCAAGTTTACTGTCAATTGGTAAATTAATAGTATCCAAATCAAGATCTGTCGGAAACCTTTGATAATATATTTCATCTGAAATTACAGCTTTCATAAATGAATCGGTAACTTTTACAGATATATTAGCTCCAGTAACTTTAGTAAGATCTTGTTTCTTTTCTATAAATTCTTCAGCATCTGGATGATCTATTGAAATAGTTAACATTAAGGCACCTCGTCGCCCACCTTGAGCAACTTCATTAGTAAGAGCAGAATCAACTTCCATAAAAGAAGCAGCTCCAGTTGATGTATCAGCGGCATTGTTTACTGCAGATCCTCTAGGACGTAAATTAGATAAATCTTTTCCAACTCCTCCTCTACGTTTCATTAATTCTACTTGATAGTCTCTGCTCTTCATTATGGAATGATAACTATCTTCAGGTGATTCTATTACAAAACAATTAGATAAACTGACTGGCTTTCCTGTACCACAATTAGCTAAAATAGATCCTCCAGGAACTATATACATATTTTTAAAGGCATTTTCAATAGAATTTTCATCATATATAAAATCATCTTTATAATATGATGATTCAATTCTACTAAATTCTTTAGCTAATCTTTTATACATATCTAAAGGAATCTTCTCATCTTCAAATTTATATTTACTTTCCCAAGTAGATGCCGCTAAATCATCTCCTTTAAAATAGTCTAAAAGCTGTTGATTCATGGTTAAGGATTTATTTGTAGAATTTTACTAACTAATAATGTTTTTTCTGGAACACTAAAAACATCTTTATTTTTTGTTACCATATTAGTAATTTGTTGAGTAAATGCATTATAAATATCATACATATTTACAAAATTACCTACTTGATAATATTGAGAATTTTCATCTATAAATAAACTTTTATATGCAGAAATTACATTATCAGTACTAATCTTAACTGGTTGAAATCCATTATTCCAATCCATTAAAATAGCATTATTAACCCATTGACCTAATAAGAATTCTCTTCGAGGAAGATTATTTTCAAACTTTTGTTCATGAAGTTTTTCTAGAATTTGTTTAGTATCGTCTTCTACTTTTATAATATCCTCTAATGGTCTAAAATCAATTGGAGTTTCAGGGTCTAGAGCCTGTATACTTAAGTGAGTAGGATTAAATATACACAAATTTGTACATGCACTATTTAAAGCTCCACTATAAAATTTAACTACTGGTTTTCTGACATCAATACCCATAACCATTCCTATTACTTTATCATGATCATCATAATATTTAGAATCTGGCATAACAGCTTCTATATATATACGATTATAAGTAGTATCAGTAGTTACTTGTTGTCCTTGTTGAGTTAATGTTATCTGTTCTGGAGTTTGAACATGAATTCTAAAATCATCTGTAAATGGTTTTAATCTATCAAAGAAAGGCTGCACATAATTAGCAGTCTTAAAATAAGCTTTTTTACCTATAATTGTTGGTTTACCTTCCAACAGTTCTTCTAATTTAATATCCACTAAATGGTAAATTTAATTACAGAGTTTACTATTATATCTGCAAAATCTGTGTCTAGTGTTTTAGTGAAGGTAATTTTATCTAATATCTTATACTTTATAAAAATATCTTGAATTTGTCCCATAAATTCAGACCTCTTTATTTTAGAAGCACTCAAATCTCTAGACCAATATGCTTTAAGATATATTGGTTTTAATTCTTCCAACATATCTAAAATATCGCAAGTATTGATACTACATACATATTTATCAGAAATTAATATAAAACATGCTTGTTTAGGTCTTTTAGGTATATAATTATTAACATTACAAGATGCATAATAATAATATAATACTTGAGATAAAGTATCAAATAAAACTAATGCATCTTCAAAATTACCATCTTTTCCCTGTTTATATTCAACTATTATATTATATAACTTTTTACCATCTGTTGTCTTCACAATATTCATACCATCGGAATATAATGGAGAATCACTTAAATCAATTTTTCCATCAGTTTTGTTAAATATT
The DNA here is from genome assembly GCF_016290755.1 of Lachnospira sp. Taxonomy (NCBI): domain Bacteria; kingdom Bacillati; phylum Bacillota; class Clostridia; order Lachnospirales; family Lachnospiraceae; genus Lachnospira; species Lachnospira sp. The sequence goes on along the minus strand of NZ_JAEEVD010000001.1, from coordinate 89,776 downwards.
AAATCATTAATTCTAACTTGTAAATACATTTCCTTTGGTATTTTTAACATATCAGGGGTAGGAGTTATTCCTTTATCAGGACACCATCCTATTTTACTAATACACAGATCTTTTTCTTCTTTTGTCATATATTATTTAAATTATAGTGAGTTATACCTTGACTACAGGGGATTCTCACTCTTAATAAATTAATATCTTGTATAAGAAATGATCTAATAAAAGACATCCCCAGATATCACATCTGAGGATGCCTACAACAAACTCGTTAATTAAAATTATTCTAGAGACCCTACAGTACCGAATAATAAATATTTTCCAAGTTGAGTTCCTTTAGAAGGTTTATACTCAAAATTACCAACTACGTCGTCATTGGCAGTTTTAACCATTTTAATTTTAAGGTTACCTTGGAATCCATTTGCATACTCTTCCCGAGCGGCCTTTATAGCATCAGTTCTCCTGTTGCTCTTTACCTCTCTAATTATTTTATTAGAATCGTCCACTAACAAATAACTTTTAGTCCACTTCTGATAGGAATCAACTCTCTTATTAGTATACCTATAAGGACGAGTACTTTTGTTTTTATAGCCATTCTCTAGGACTATATAAAGACCAATTCCAGTTCCGAATTTAGTCTTCTTTTCAAGTTGTTCTTCCATGAACTCATTCAATAGTTCAGGTTCCTTTGGACAACCAGCTTTTTTCCAAGCTTGAGTACAGTTTGCTCCTATAGCATAGGCAGCAAATGGGCCATTTATCATTGCTTCTTGAGCAGAAAAGGCCTCGATTTCAATTGTTCTAAAATTTGCCATACTTATTAATTCATATTATTTTAAGATTATACGCACAAAGATAATATAAATAATTTTAACTACCAAATTAAAATGGTACCCAATTATTTAAAATTTCCTTAACTTTATCTAAAATTTCTTTATCATTCTTAAATCCTAAAGTAGGAAATTTAGTTACCCCGTACATAAAATCTTCACACATTATAGACAGTCCCCTTAAACTTTGAACATATTCATCTGTATATGTTCCTTCTTTAAAAGCTATTTTTGCAATAACTTCCCAACAAGTTAAGTCTGGATTCTTTATTCTAAGTTTATTAGTTAAATAACATATTAAACCTATTAATGTAAACTTATCTTCTAATGAACATGCAAATTTTAATGAAAAGTATTCCTCATACACTCCTTTTAAATCTGCATAAGTAGGATTCCATTCATTCATAATTATGCTTTTTCTAATTCAACTTCTGCAGCAAGTTTTAATAATTCTATAAATTCTTTAAAACCTTCTTCTATTTCTTCTTTACTAACCTTATATACTCCTGTAAAATATCCAGATATAGTACTAACAATTAGCATATTAGCCCTTATGCTATTAGGAGAATCAATAGAATGATATACTCTGGCATACTCCTTTAATAATAAAGTATATATTGCCATTTGTCTAGGATAATGAAACTTCTTAAAACTATTAGGAAAATCTTTTAATAAATGTCCAGTAGTTTTTAAGTCGTTTAGTACTAGATTCTTGTTTTCAGGATCTATAGTAAAATTATCAAGTTTACCTTTAATTCTAAGAATCACCGATTTTCCAGTTTCAGTATCAGTTGCTTTAAAATCTATAAATAAAGCAGCTTCATTCTCAGAACTTCCTGTTTCTGGATGTAAGAGTCTTTGAATATTTATATCTCCTAATACCTTTTGAGTACATTCCATACACTTTGTTCTACTTTTTTCATCTAAGAAAATAGGAGTACTCAAAGAATCTTTTTCAATATTATATCTTTCTACGATATAAGGTAAACAAGAATCTGTAACATAAGATATTTTATCTTCATTATTTTCTATAGTATTAGCATAATATCCTATAGTTTTACAAGAATCTATAATATCTTTTTTAGTAATAGTTCCTTTTTCGGAATACTTTTTATATAAATCATCTGCTACAAAGCCCAGTTTACTTGTGGGTCTGTCTACACTATCTTCTAAATAAAAATCATCTGGTTGTAATACTAGTTCATGCACTGCACTTCCAAATACTAAACTATCAGAGCAATTTTTACCTAATCCATTTAAATACTTTTCTTTTGAACCACCTTGTTCTGGATTAATTAAAGATAATTTAGAATTACTAATACAATTAGAAAATTCTTTTGAAAAATATCTTTCATCATCCATTTGTATATATTTAATACTATCTGGAATCAGTTCTATTTCTATCATTGTACTAATGTTTTAAAATTATAAAAATGATTATCCATAAATTCATTATAGGTAGATTCTATGGTATTGTAATCCAGAGATTTAATTCTTCCAATATCTCCCCATTCTTGATTTCTTGGAGTATCATATAATAAACAAGGAATTCCTGCTAAGTTTAAAGTAATCATATTATAAACACTATCGTCTATAAATACATCTACCTTACCTTTTATTCTTTTAGACTTATCTACTTTGTGACCATACATTTGGTAAACTGGACTTTTAGGAAATCCATTATTTTCTAACCACTTTTTTGACCAATCTTTATTATTCACACGAGCTGTACAATAAAGAACAGGTACAAAATCAATTGTATTTTTTACAGGGAGACTTAACCAAAACTTTCGATTAAATTTTAAATCTCTAACTACATTCTTTGTTATTTGAGCATCTTTTAGATGTCTAGGATTCTTATCTGTATCATAATACAGACAATAAGATTCCCACCAACTACAAAGACAATCGTCTATATCTAAACCTATCCTTAACATAAGTTAATCATTTTTTATAATCTTCTGTATTATATATTTCACCTATTATAAGCACTCCTTTATCGTATTCTTCAGTTATATATTTATCAAGTTCACTAATAGTAGTTATACTCTTAGGTAAATCATATATTTCTTTTAATTCCTCTACAAATTTTTGAAGTGCTTCATGACCATTATTAGCCTTTACATCAATTATATAAGGACCAACATCGGATTCATAAATTGGCATTAAAAATGTGCTCATTGTTTATTCTTTTTAAGTAAATCCAAGAAAAAATCTACTGGTATAATAGCCACAGTCCCTTGACTGTTATGACCTCCAACACCAGTTTTTTTCCAAATTACACAAAAAGGTTTAGTTTTATCAGTGCAGGCATCTCTAATAGAAAAATATCTAGGAGTAGATATAGTATTTTTTGTCTGTATATTACAAGGCAATTCACCATTCTGATCTATTATATCTATTTTATTAGCATCTGCTAATTTATTAACAGATCTACTAGATTTACAACCAGAATATCCTATATCTTTTAATTTATTGACAATTTCAAGTTCAAACCTGTTACCTTTACGTCTGTTCTTTTTGCCAATATTACTTTTCTTCTGAGAAGATTCTGGCGGTAACTAATCTTTATTTGTAATTTGCTTTTTCTTTGGCATATTCTATTAATTCTAAAGTTTTTTCTCTACCATATTTTTTATAAAAATCGGAAATATCCTTTACTCCATATTTTCTAGGTATCCAAAAACAATCTATTTTAAATTGTTTTCTGAACTTATTCATATTATGAATACCAGGTAAATCATTATCATAAAATATAACAATTTTTTTAAACTTACTACTCAAAACTTTAAATTGATTTTCAGTAATAAATAAATTTTCAGAATTTGGAGCTACAGCTGTAATACCTAATCCATATAGACATGCTACATCTTTCAAAGATTTAGTAATAACTAATAAATCTCCAGATTTTGGTAATTGTTTAGCTCCTTGGAGCATAGTAGATTTCCAATTAGATAAAAATTTAGGTTCTTTTTGCCTATGTTTTGGTAAATATATTCTCCATAATTCAGTACCATTAGAGTTTTTACCTCTGTAGTATCCATATATAGGATGTCTTGAATTATAAGTAGTAAATATATTACCGTTTAAAAATACGGCTTCACAAGAGAAAATCTTAAATTTCTTTAAGATTTCCTCTGTGACTCCGTAACTATTCCACCAATTGAGTTCTTCTGTAGTGAAGCTTTTGAGTTTAACTTGAATAACTGCTTCATTAGTCTCTTTAAACTCTTCTTCACACACTTTTATTGGTTTTGGGTTTTTGGGGATTGAACTATTAATATACCCAAAATCATTTGCAATTATCTTCAAAGCTTGATAGTATGAACAATTATATTTTATCATTACGACATTTATAAAATTTCCACACATATCAGATCCAAAATCTTTAAAGATAATATCCCCTTTTTTATTAGTATAAAAAGCACAAGTAGGTCTTTTATCATCTCTTAAAGGAGATACAAATAAACCTTTCCTTACAGGAACTCCTAGGTAATAGTTTAAATATGTTTCTTGACTATTTTTACTTAATAGAAATTCTTTAGTAATTGAAGGTTCTATTTTAAAAATAGGCATAATTATTTATCAAAGATCCTCTATAGACAATATTCCACTAGTTTCGATGGTATCGTCTTCCAAGTCATCTTCATCATCATCTTTCATTGAAGAAGGCTTCATAGAAGCTAAGGCAGCTTTTTTCTTAAGTTCATTAGCAGTAAATGATAAATCTTTACCATCAACACTTAACCAATTACTACCTAAGAAGGATTCTCCAGACTTAGAATTAATTTTAACGACATGTGGCAGATTAGCAAAGCCTTGATTATTAGCTACAGTCTTAATAAATAATTCTTTACCTATAGACTTTTCAGTTGCTTTCTTAAGGATTTCAACAAGTTTATCAAATTCTTTTGGAAGTTCAAAACTTATCTTACCCTTTAGTTTTTCAAAATTTTCAGGGGCAATAATATGCATAAAGTGACCTACATTATGCATTAAATCTTCCATAGCAGAAGGTAATTCCCATTTACGGCCATCTGTTTCACCTGTTACTCTATTTTCGCCATCTTCACCAGGGCAGAAAAACATAGGTTCAAATGTCCAGCCATCACCTTTAAAATTTAACTGTAATGCTTTCCAATCCCTTCCATTTTTAGAAGTACCCGTTTTTAGTTCAATGCCTTCAAAGGTTACCTTTGAAATTTCATAAGCTTTAATATGAGCACTAGCTGCCCCAGTAGTATTTGTTAGATTAAAATTCATAAATTTTATTCAATTAACGATTCAAAATCAATATCTTTTAATTCTTTACCTTCGTCAGTATTACCAAAGAAATCTTTATATTCTTTTACAGGTTCTACTGTAGGTTCATCTAGTTCGTTAATGAGATCGTCAATACTAAAAGTAGAGCTTCCAATATCCGCTTCTTCTACTTCTGAAGGTAATACTATTGCAGGATCTTCTTCATGAATAACTTTCTTAAATTTTAAATCAGTTAATATAAATTTATTATCAAATTTCTCAATAATAAACTTACTTCCATATTTAGAAAGTACCTCATTAGCAGTACCCCTACAACTTAAAGTACCTGTTTTGGTAATTTTATTACCTTGTTCTAAATTTAAAATAGGATGAAGTAGCCCATCAGACAATACTCCATAATCAATACCTATACGATCTCCTTCATTTTTATTAAGAAATTTAAGAGCTTCCTTATTGAAAATAATTTTATTACTTTCTAAGGTAGCAATTGGACCCGTTAAAGGTTCTCCAGAATCTATTAAAGATATACTAGTAGTTTCAATTTTGGACCTACTTGTAGTAGGATCAAAATTTATAATAAGTTCTATCTTAAATTTCATTTCTTTTTATTTAAAGATGGGTATATACGCTCCCAACAGGATTTAAAAGAACCATCAGGTTGTCTTTCAGCAACTACAATTCTTTTATTAGCTAAATGTTCAGGTCTAGCTCCTGCAGTAGCTTCTCCATTTGTTTCAAAGTTTATACATAAATTACTATCCTTATCTCTGTATACAAATCCTATAGCATCACTTTTAGCAGCTAAAATTCTACCAGTTTTACCAGTCAAATCTAACTCTTTTATATTAGTATCTTGACTTTCTCCCATAGATATAATAGCTTTATCTTTAACATGTCCAACTAATATAAGATTAGGTGCACAATTACTTAGTTTATCTATAATTTTTTGTATAGCTTCTCTAAGGAAACCATAACCTGCTCCATGAGGTGCTTGTAATACATCGTCTCCAATAAAATTAGATCCCAGAGGAGACAATCTAAGCATTTTAAGAGCTAATGGTTTTGCAAATTCTTCTAGTGCAGTAATAGTATCAATAGTTATAAACTTATAAGGAAAATTAGCTTCTTTTATAGCTTTACATAGTTCATTAACATCTTTAACACTATTAACTTTTACTTTAAGAGCCTCTACATAATCAGAACCATCTTCAAAATCTACTATTAGATTATCCTCAAGAGTAGATAATAAAGAAGTTTTTCCAATTTTAGGTACTCCATATAATATAAGATTTTTAGGGTCTTGTGTTACTTTCGGCAATTTCTTTAAAGGTATCTCCATTAAAAAATTATAAATTAAAAATTACTTTGTGAGTATCTGATTTTTGAACTATCTCCCAACTTGGGTTTAAATATTTATCATAATCTATAATATCATCACTTTTAGGTAATTCTTTGAAAATACCACAATTACCATAATATCCTAATCCATCTATAACATCAGAAAGTCCAAATCTTGATTTTAATAAAATACAAGATACAAAATTATGACCTAACTTTTTTATATTATAGCCCCTATAATTAGACTGCTTAAATTTTATAGGAGAATGTAATGCAAGAACTACCTGACTATCTTCATACATAGAACCAGAATCTTTAAAATCGGAAGAATCAGGCTCTTGTTGACCTTGTCTAAGTCTTTCAGAATTATTTGCATTCCTATTAAATTGCATCACATGGATTGGACTTATTATATGGTAATTATTTCTAAATCTTACAGAGCATGATGAGATATCATCCATTTCTTTCTTTTTATCTCTTCCAGAACTAGCCCTTACTAAACTCATATGATCTATAATTACACCTATAACTTGATTATCGTTATTAGGCATAAAAGTACCATTAGATGTAAAAGTACCAAATCTTTCAAGATCTTTTGTTAGGATTTTCTCATACTTTTCTGCATTTAAAGTCCCATCATGAAAAATTATTCTAGAATCTAAAATATCTAGAAAATCGCTACATGATTTTACTAATTCAAAATGTTCATCTGAAAGCCTAATATCTTCACCCCTTGAAAATAATTCTTTAAAAGAAATCTCTACACCATATTTATCAAAAATATACATAGAAATTAATTTAGCATATATTTGTTCTTGAGTCATTTCAAGATTAAACATTATCCAATGGGGATCTCTCATAGCAGCTTTTCCTTCTAAATATGCCATTAGTGGTTTATATATAAATGCATATAATGTAAAAGTAGTCTTACCAACACCACTTTGAGCAGCTACTAAGTAAGATACTCCTGGTAATAATCCATCCATATACAATTCCATTTTTGGTAAACCTATAGGAAGTCCGACATTAAAACCGTCTCTACCTTTCTCTATAAGTTCAAAAAGTTTCTCTTTACCACTAATCATATTGTTTGCATAGTATCAAAGGTTATAGTTCCACCGCCATCTTTTAATTCTTGAATACTTTGCCACATTTTTGATATTACAAAGTCACAAATATTCATATTAATCAAACGACAGTTATTATCTTTTGCCCATTGTACTAAATCTAATACTTTTTTATGAGTCTCTGGATTCCAACCTATAGATTTTCCATATGCAAAATAAAATTCTTCTTCCGAATTAAATTTTTTAGCAAAATTCTTTAAAGGAGCTTCTACACCATTTATAATACATACACTAGGATAAGCATTAAAGAACTCTATTCCTAATTCTGCACTATATTTCTTATAGTTATTAATAAAATTTTTATTAAATACTATAGTTTCAGGATCAAATTTTTCCCCTGTATTAGGTAGTTTCCAAGATTTTAATATTATTCCTTTTTCTTGTAAAGAATGTAGTATCTCTCTTAAATGAACTTTTGAATTAACAACATATTCACATAGATATTCTGGGTGACGTTCTTCTGCACTAGCAAGAAATAGTAAATCAATGATAAATAATTCCTCAGCAGTAAGTTCATATTTTATCATTAATTTTAATTTAGTTTCAATTGAAGGTTCCAATTAAATAAATTTAAGACTTATAAGAGCTAAATCTATTTAACTGTACATAGATTACTATCTTCTCAGATATTCTATGTCATAAGTATTTTAATATAAATGCTCGTATTATTTATATTAAAATCTAAATAACATTTTGGTTTCTTTATTCTTTTTTATAGCAGGCTTTTTACCTTTTAAAACTAGATAAAGATTATCTTCATCTATTGTAATATATTTATCAGAACTTGTACTATTATAGAACCATTGTTCTTCAACAGTACCTTTTAATACAATATTAAATACTTCTACTGTTTTACCTTCTTGATGTCTTAAAACTCTACCAAGTCTTTGTTTTTTTACAGTTTTACTGCTATTCATACCTAGTATAACAGCTACAGATAAAGAAGGGTCGTCAAAACCTTCATTAAGTTTAGCTATACTATTTACTACACCAGTATCTTGATTTATAAATTCTGCTAAAGTAGTTCTTCCTTTTTTAGCAGAATCTTTTCCAGAGTAAACCTTTCCATATTTAATTTTTTCAGCCATAGCTATTGTAGCACTGAAGGTAATACATTTTTTATCTTGTCGATTTTCCAGTATTAAATTGGTAAGTTCTATTTTCTTTGGATGATTATTAATATATTTTTTTCTTGCTTGTAGAGTTCTACTAAAACCCATTGCATGAATTAATATTTGTTTATTTACATCCTTAAAGTTATCTGGAGAAGAACATTTTTGTCTAGCTAAATTAGCACGTGCTTTCCAGTCAGTAGCCATTTTCATAGCAGTTCCAAAGTTATAGTTAAAATACGAAAAATGTTCTATAAATTCTTTATTTATTTTATTGTATTCTTCTATATCATCTGGAGTAACTAATATTAAATATTCTCTGTAATCACTTAACCAATTATTTTCAATTGATTCAGTAACAGTTACTTCATCTATTACTGGAGCATGTTTTGAAAGAAGAATGTCTCTTCCATCTAGCCTTTCAAAGGTGGCAGTTAAACCTAATATTATTTTATAAGTAATATTTTCAAATGTAGAATAAAGAGTAGGAGCAGCTATTTTATGGACTTCATCTATAACTAATAAATCACAAATACTTTCTGTGTGAGAAGTAATGTACATAGTTTTGACTTCTGCTTTTAAGTCCCATTCTTGTAATTTAGATTCCCATTGTAATTTTATAGGATCACTTGGTACTACTATCAAAACTTTTCTATTGGGATTTTTGGCCAAGAATCTTTTAATAGCCATTAATCCTATATTAGTTTTACCAAATCCTGTAGCTGCTACTACAGTACCAACACATTTATTTTTTACCCAATTATCTACGCAAGTCTTTTGTCTAATACTTCTACTAGAAGTTTCATCATACAGACTCACCATCGTTTCCTATAGAAATTCCTCTAGACTTAAGAACAAGTTTAATTTGTCTTTCTCTTTCTTCCCATTGTTTTATATGAGTTCTAACATCATCTTCTAGAGCAAATAAAATTCTATTACGTAATGTTTCAAGTTGAGTTGTAGATAATTCAGAATATTTACGATTACGCAATGTAATCATAGCTTTCATTTGATCTAGAGTCAGTCCTTTAGAACTTACATAAATGTTAACAGTCGGTTTTAAGTCAAGACAGCCTCTTATATATTCTACTTTATTAGCATTCTTAGGAATATTCTTTAAATCATCTTCTGTAAGATATACTCCTTGTTTTAATAGAAATGATAAAGTGATATGACTTTTTGAGAATTTACCTAAAGTATCTAAACAAGCTTCTAAAGCAGTATTTATTTTAATATTTTGAAATTCTTTAGGACAATCTCCTACTGCAATAGCTACAGTATTTTCTTTAGGGTCTATTTGAGGATTATTATTGAGTAAATCTCTTAAGGTTGTTAAAAATACAAATCTAGAAGTATCTCTTGATTTTTCAAGCCATCTGATAAATAATTCAGCATTGCATTTACTTATTTGATCATGGATTAATTCTAGAACAACATATCTTCCAGGGTTGTCCTTAGAATTATTATAAAGCATAGATTCACAATGAGTATAAAAACTTTTCAGTTCTTCATCAGAACAATCTACAAGACGTTTCTCATCTTGAATAATTTCTCCATTCTTTATAACTTTTTTACCTTTCCAAACAAATGATTTAATATCATTTTTCTTCTTTTCCAATGCTTCTTTATATCTTTCCTCTATCATATATAAATATATTTACTTATTTTCATAGTATTATCTCTTTTTTTATGGGTTCCTTATCTTTAATAAAATTTATAAAATGATTATTGGTATACTTGTAAGGTACATATATATTATTATAATAGTCAAACCAATAATCATCTCCAGCCAATACTTCGTTATATTCTAAAAATCCTTTATCTCCTATATTTATATCGTCAGTTTTCCAATTTGGAAATCTCGTACACATAATATATTTTTCAGAGGTCAATTGAGCTTCAGGGTTTCTAAATACATAAGTTATATAGCCGTCTATCTCATTTTGAAGAGTCACTAATTCCGCTCTCAATACTTTCCTTATCATACTGCTGACAACCATATTTAGCAAAGTTACAAGATAGATTGTTTATCCCTTCAAAACAAGGATAATTTATGCATTCAATACAATCTCTTTCAGGATACTTTAGAATTACTCCTCCAGAATCTCTTACTTTACCATCCTTATGTTTCATTTACAAATTAATAGAACTCCTAATACAGTACTTATAGTTATACCGCATATAGTAAAAATCTTATAATTGTTTTTTAGTTTATTTAATTTATATATCTCCTTGTCTTTAATAGTTAATTGATCATTAGCAAATTTAGAATAATCTGTTAATTCTCTAATTTTTATACTATTTATAGAATCCTGTTGATTATAATTATTAATTAAATCTTTATATTTTTCTATTTGAAAATGTAATTCTTTATTTTCAGATTTTAAAGATTTGTGTTCTACAAATATAAGATTAGTTTTTTTCAATTGTTCTGCTGTAATCTCTACAACAGAATCATTAATTTGTTTGGGATAAGATATACTTTGAGAAAAAGTCACAGTCGTCTGCAACAGACTAATTAATAACAGTATTACGATCCTTCTCATATTCAGTCTTTATGTAAATTACTTTTTCTTTAGATAAAGTAATCTAATTATTTATAGTATCTCTTTGTAATTCTAGAGTTTCTATTTTTGAATTTAAAGAATCTATTTTTTGTACTAGTTCTTTATAAGGATCTGTTTTTACTGGTCTTGAAACACATCTATAAGTCCATATTCCAAGTATAACAACTATTAAAGTTACTAATAATACTGTTATATTATTTTTATTTTTAAAGAAGTTTACAAACTGCATGTTGTATCTTGTATTGATAACCAATCAGAACTACAATCAACTATCTTTAATAATTTTTCTGATAATTTTTTCTTCTCACTGGCCACTTGCAGTAGATTCATCACTGTAAGTTTTAAGGGAGTGTTCTTATTTTCACAAGCAATTTCAAATATATTTAAAAGATTATTATAAGATTCTTCTTCTAGTTTATTAAATAATATAATAGGGTCTTTATGGGATTCTATTAAATTTTTTATATCAATATCTATAGTAGCATCTTTACAAGATATTTCTATACCACTGTCTAATAAACCTTTATGAAGACATAATGCATTATTAAGAGAATCTAATTGTTGTCTATAAAAGAATTCTTTTAACTTAAATAATCCATTATGATAATAATAACCTATTATATCTAAATAAGCTTTATGCTTACTTAAATAATGTTTTACTTGTTTAATTAAAGCATTATCTAAATCTGTAACTTTCTTAGTATCTTCAATAGAATTAATAGTATCTTTAGAATTAGTTGTATCTTCTAATATTACTACTTCTACAGTGTCAATATTAGTAGGTTTTTGTTTTTCAGATTCAATTATTCTCATAATTTTTATAGTTTATGTAACTACAAAGTTACATAAAATAATGCTATTACGCAATACTATTAACAAATATTAACTATAATTTAAAGACATTAGGTTTAATATAACTTGATCTTTCTACAGCTGCTCTAGCATTTCTATCGCACCTTTCATTTAAATCATCTCCATTGTGACCTCTAACATGGATAAATTTAACTGATTTATGAAACTTTAATAATAAATCTATGGTTGTCCATAAATCATTATTACAATTACGTTTCCAACCACTATTATAAGTTTCCACAACATATGCTGAATCAGAATACACTTCTATTTCAGAAGGAACTGTTATAGATTTAAGTGCTTGAATAACAGCCATTTGTTCCATTCGCTGGTTTGTAGTATTAGTATAGGATTTATTAAATTCTGCTACTACACTACCTTTGTCATTTAAAATGATAAAACCTATTCCACCAACATCTTTTCGTGGGGAATAGGCTCCATCAGTATAAACTTTATACATACTATAATTTATTATTATCTATTAAATAAATAACATTTTTATTACTCCTCCATCTTTTAAAGTTGCTCCATAATAAGTTTGGATATTTTTCATAACATCATCGTAAGAATTTCCAAATAAACGTTTTAATTCATGTTTCTACATACCATTCCTAGAAGCACCTAATTCAAATAATTCCTACATAAACTTATTATAATCATTACTATATTTTCCTGCTTGCCACTATTGATTATCTTTATTACTAAAGTAGTCTAATAAATTGCGGTAAGATATACCATCATAATTTCCAATACCTCTATCTAACCTCTAAGATTCCATAGTAAGATAATTCTGAGTTTTACCCATTCTATCTTTGGTAAGGTTAGCATTATTGTAAATATAGTCTAAAGTACTTCTCATAGAATTTCTAGGATCTATATAGCCTCCACTTGGGTGTAGATAATAATCACCATCCCAATCACCTGCTCCATAGTAGTAATTCATACTCCTTATAACATCTGGATTATTGAAATATTTATCAGAATCTTCATATAATCCTAGAGTTTGTCTAAAATTAGATTTTCTACCTGTTTCGGGGATACTATTTAAATTTATTATCTAATCTTGATTTAATCCGAAATCAAAATTTTTAGGTTTTGGATACTTTATTCCTTCATAGCTAGGTCCCATTGTAATTTCAGGTATGTCTAATTTTCCAATTGCTGAAGCTTCAGAAACAACACTAGGTCTTATATAACTATTTAAATCAGAATATTCTTGTAAATCGTTTTTATGGTTATAATTATGCGTAGCTTTTAACACTTGGTAACTTTCTAAAGGGTCCCTATCCTTATTTGTATTAGAATCTGTTATACCCTTACCAGTAGTATTTATACCAATTTTATTACCATTATCATCATATCTATGAGCATATATAGTATATTCTTTATTGGTATTTTTATCATAAAAACTACCATATCCTTTATTTACAGCTTCACCATATAATTTATTTAACTAATCTCTATCGATTCCTAAATCATTTCTTATATTCCCATCCTTATCATATATGGACTCCATATTTGTAAACTTCTAAGTCCAATACTAATTTGAATTACTTTTTCTTTTAATTGCCATAATTATTATCCTCTTTTTTGTCCTATTGTTTCTGCAACCTTCATATTATATAAATTCAAAAGATCTTGTAAATTATTTTTTAAATATCTACTAGCAACAGCAGTATCTACTTTACTTAATACATCATCATTCCATACTTTTTCTACTGCGTTAAAAGGCTCTCTCTCCTCCACCTCTTCTTGCTAAGTAGTTTCAGTAGTAGTTTGTGGAGAACCATACTCAGACATCCAATCCATATTACTAGTTGAAGTATTGCTAGAAGATGTAGAACTTTGAGGAGTAGAAGTAGTTACAGTTCTAGTAGTATAAGTAGTAGATTTTTTTCCTGTACTAGCTGTTTTTGATTTTTTTGAACTTACATCTTTTGTAGTATTTTTATCATCCTCTTTTTTAGACGATTCTTTTATGATTTTCCCTAAAACCCACATAAAAGGATCAAATATACCACCAAAAAAATACTATGGAACAGTATCTAATCCTAAATTCTAAGTAATATTATTTTCTTTCATGTTATTTATTTAATTAATTAATATTTATTATCTAATAGTACCTCCACTGAGAATCGAACTCAGATCGAGGGGTTAGAAATCCCTTATTCTATCCGTTGAACTATAGAGGCATATATAACCCTATAAAGGGTTATATTATTTTAAAAAGGTAAAGGCCAATAAGTAGGTTCCCAAACCCAGAAATCTCCAACTATTTTTCCGTTTTGTACCCATATTTTATGTATATGGTTTATTTTACCAGGGCCAGGGATTTGATCATAAGGTTTTTCATTTATAAAACCTGGATGATAATCTTTAAATCCTCTGTACTTACTATTATTAAGTACTGCATTTATTTCTTCATCACTAAGACTTAGACTTCCTGGATCTCCTGATAGGGTGTGTTGGGGTTCTATAACACTTTGTTGTTCTTTGGGAACCTTTACATCTGAAAATTTGGACCTTTACATGCTTTATAATATTTACTGTTGGTACTTATACCAGCTCTTTCTAGAGCTTCAATAAGAATATTTCTATCATCTTCAGGCATACCTTTGAATACAGAAGTATCCATTATTTCATACAATGGAATTTCAAGTTTCTCCATTTCATGAATTCTTATAATAGAACGATATGAGAATAAACATTCAATTCCACAGTCATGTGTTGCTTGTCTAAATTTATGTGCAAAGTTAACTAATTCTTCGTTATTTTCACAAATATTTAACTCAATTTTTTCAGAATAATTAATATTTATTAATGCAAACCTATCCAGAGAAGCTGCATCAATACAATACCTACCAGTGTAATTGTTATCAGCACCTTTACCTACAGTATTACCAGCAGCAATTACACGAAAATTCTCATGCGCTTCTATACGACCAATAGGAAAATCGAAATACCTATTAGCAATAGCAGCATTAAGAATAACTAATACCTCAGGAATAGAAGCATCCATCTCATCTAAGAAGAATACTCCTCCTTTAGTAAATGCATCATAAAATTGAGTCTTTTGATATTTGCCAGAAGCATCAATAAATCCAGTTAATTTAAATTCTTGGGTTACTGCATTAGTAAAATAGAAGTCTAAATTAAGAGCTTCTGCAACTTGTTTACAAATAACATTCTTACCAGTACCTGCTTCTCCAGTTAAAAATACTGGAATATTAGCAGATACTAACTGAAGAACCCTATCGAATTTTTCATGAGTAGTACCTTTAATTTTTGTAGTACCTGTAGAAGTTTTTATGACATGTACTTCTGGAAGTTTACCATAAATTTCTATAAGCTTTCTATCAAGTTCAGGTTTAATAGATTTTACTATTTCATCTAAACCATCTCCTACAACAGTTTCAACTATAACTTTTTGAATGGCTTCTACAGCTTTAGTTGCAGAACTTGTACGTTTCCCTTTAGGGGATGTTAAATCTTTATCTAACTCTGCTTTTATTTCTTCTATTGTTTTCATTTATTATTAATTTTAAATCCTAAATATTCTAGTATTTTTTCGACACTATAGTCATTAGACCTTATCCAGAAATTTGATAATACATACGTAGAATCATCACCAAGTATTTCTACACAAGTATCATGACTAGTTATAGTTCTACCATAACCACCTGCCCAACTAGAATTTGTAATAGTAGGACAAGTCTCTAACCATTTAAAACCAAGCCTTCTTTGCATTGAAGAATTTGCCAAAGGAAAGCAAAGTTTTAATAAATCAAATCGTTGTCCATAATCCTTCAAAGTTACTGTTGGACAAACAACCTCATTTCCACATTCAGATGGTTTAAAGCACAAATCAATTTTAACTTGTACACCAGTTCTTTCAATAATATTAAGGGCATTTATCATTGCAGTTCCTGCATTTAAATAAAATTCAGGATCTTCACAACAATTACCTCCATTGCAATAAATAACGTGAATAGTTTTCCTTTTTTGAGGAAATCTTTCAGTATTAATCATACTATTTGGAAGATTTTGTATTGCATTTGGAACATGAGGTACGTATCCAACAATACTACTTGAAGGCATAGTCTTTTGAGTAACTTGATATTTAGCACTATTTTTAATAGAAGCCCTTAAAGCTTTCTTTAAATCATCTAAAACATCAGGCCATCCAAATTTAGCAAATTCACATGCTTCTTTATAATTTCTAGTATTATACCAACTACCTCCACGACTTTCTTCTGTTTGTGAAGAATGTTCCTTCCTCATAACATGACAATTTTTTCTATTATCTATAGTAGAAATTAGATTAGCAATACTAGGAAAATTTTCTCTATATATCTCTCTAGGCATCTTTATTAAGTATATTTATAATAACATTATACACTGCTTCTAGTACTGTTTTACCATTAGCTATCTTTTCACAAGACTTTACTACAATAGTCCAATAACCTGTTCCAGAATTACTTAAAATTATATCATCTTGTCCAAATGTTGAATTTAAATATTCAAATAGATTATTCAATGACCAACATGGTATACAGGTATGACTATTTAATATGTAGGGTATAGCACAATAACAGTAAGTTTTACCATCAGGTTTAAAAAAGCTTCCATTCGCAAAATCAACTGGAAGTCCTAAACTTTGAAGTTTTTCGCAATTCTCAGGTATTAAACGCTCCATTAGCTTTATTTATTTGAATCCAATCGTGTAAAGCATCTTCATCAAATACTACATTACTTGGAATCTTTAAAGATTCTGTATAATCGGTATAGTTTCCATCTGAATCTAAATACACAAAAGCGATAGTAATAGTATCAGAAGATATATCAATAATTCCTTCATATTGAGTATTATATCCTATATTAAAACACTTTAAAGATTTAATCTCTTCAAAAGTATTGAATAAATAATCATCCAAAAACATATAATACTCTTCAAATTCTTTATAAGATATCATGTTTCATAATTTTCTGGATTATTTAACATATCTTGGAGTCTTTTTGAGGCTTCTTCCTCAGTCTTGTATTTGGTAGCATGATTACTATCTGTAGTTAGAGTTACTAAATATTTATCATTATAACAAGAATTTATTCTTAAGTATTTCTTTCTTTTAAAAAACTGAAGAAAAGATTTTTTTAATCGTATAACATATAGATACTTACTGTTTATTTTACATCCATTTATAGATGTAGTGTAACTCCAAAGAATTTCTTCAATAACAAATTTCATACTTCTTCACCATAATATTCTCTCATATAACATCTATAGCACAAATCTCCAGTATCATTAGTATCTTCTATTTCATAACCACAGTCTTCACAATATTTTATATTAGGATCATTCATAGTTACCAACGGTTTAAATTAGGATCAATTATCTTATTTTTAACAAATTGATCTAAAGCTAATGTAGCTAAATGTTTCATATCTGGAGAAGGTCTACCTGTAGTTCCTGTAATTCTTTCATCAAAGAAATGTTCCCAATCACTCATAAAACCAGTAACCATAATTTCAGTCTTAGTTCCATTTATAAGAAAATAACGGGCTTGTTCAGGTTTATAACCTTTTCCTAGCCACTTAAAATATAGTTTTTCAGATATTTTTACATCTTCTTCTAGCTCTTTTAAATCTTCAGGTTTTATCCAAACTGGTTTAGAAAAAGTTACCGAACTTCCAAATGAAGCTTTAAAGTAATTACACCACCTTTGACTTTCTTGTGCGAAACTATTATGTCTATATCTGGTTATAGATTGTGAATCAATTCTAGCACAAGTGAATTTCATAGTATATCTTTTATAATGAAATGCTGTAGGTTCACATAAATATTCAAGATCATCTTCCCAATGATTTTCTATAATAACTCTAAGATTAGTTGTTATTAACCATCCATCACATGAATCTCCAAATTCATCATACATAGATAAACCTTCAGTTGTATACACTTTAGAATATGGATTTTCTTCATACCTATATACTCCAAATCCAGAATGATTAGTTGTAATTGGAACTGCTAAATATATAGTACCATGTTCAAGCATTGAAGTATGACCATCCTTTATGAGATTATCTATCATCTTTTTTGCACTATCAGTTGTTATTTTATCTTCTGATTTATAACATGTTCTAGCACATAATTCTATATGTTTATAAGCATCTTCTAAAGAATTTCCTTGGGGAATATATTCAACAGCAGGGTCTATTAGTCTCATTTTGGATTAATTTTATCAATAGTATAAGTATAACACTCGTAACAAGGTTCTCCAGAATTTTCATTAATCCATTCATGCCCTGTATTATACCATACATAACTTGTTTTATCTCCTCGATGGTATTCTCTAGTTACATTTGACTTACCTCTAACTTTATTTTCTATATATTCTTTAGCAGCTTTTTTTGTTTTAAATATATCAGAGAATACCAGTACTTCTTCTTCTTCTAAGTCACCTCTAACCCATGCTTCTCTATTGTGATAACATTTAACTTTATACATATTTTAATCAACTTGAATTAATCTCTTTCATAATCTGTATTTAATATTATACTTTTATCTGTAAAATCATATACTTTTAATACTACTTTACAATCAACAATATTGTCTAAATTGTCTTTACATCTTATACGATCTCCTTCTGAAGGTATTTTATATTCCCAAAGAATTTGAGTAATTAAATTAAATTTTTTATCAAATATTTTCAACAGTAAAGGTTTCATTTTTTGTATATTTTTTCTTCTAATAAAACAATAAGTCTAGTATCCTTCTCAATCTGTACGCGACATTCTTTACAACGTCTTTCAAGATCTTCAAGTTCTTGCTCCCATCGATGTCTAATATCGAGAAGTTCATTTAAAATTTCTTGATCATCCATATCTTATTCCCTTTTATTAGTATGAATAATAAGGGCATTCAGCTCTATAAGTACAATCTGTTAAACATGACCCCTTATAGGAACATTCATCAAATGACCATAAGGTATTTTTATTTTTTGAATCTTCTATAGAGTTTTCATCAGATTTTTCCCATATATAACTGACTAGCCAAAAACAAATTGCTGGACCGAAAAGTAAAATTAAGCATAGTATGAGTACAATCCACTTCATATTTTTATAATTTATTTTTCTTTGAACATATTTCTAAAAAACCATCTTCTCCAAATAACCATATTAGTAGGAAAAATAATGGCCATGCAACAATTATAAATAAAGTTATTAACCAGCCAATAGGTCCCAACTTTTCAAGAGTACTATCATCTTGTGCAAATGCCCCAATTATAAAACCAACAATAAGATAGGGTATAAGAATGGGAAGTATTATTATTAAATTAATCATCACTATCTATGTTTACTTAATTTGTACTCTTTGACCAACTTGATATAAAGAGTCAGTTAATAAATAAAAATCAGTGGAAAATCCATTATAAAAAGAACTGCATTTTACTTTGCATCTGTATCTTGCATCAAGGTATTCACCATTAGCCATCTTCTTATCGCAATGAACTTTAACCTCTGTTATAATACCACCTTTTGCGTAATGATAATCATCACAAGAACAGAAAGTCAATAATAGTATACACAGCACAGTACAAACAATATCAACTATTACACACCTTGTTGTATGCTTTAATTCAGACCACTTCTTCATCTTTTTCTTCTTGTTTTAATAATTCCTCATCCGACATTTTACGGATTTTTCGTGTCAGTTTCCAACTATCAATATACACAGATATAATCATACCTATAGTAATCCACGAAAGCAAACAGTCAACAATGGCTTCCCACTTGGCAGCAGGTCTTAACCACTTTATGAAAATCCACAGTATCATTACTGTAACAACTCCAGACAAATATATGTATAGAAAAACCATACTTCACTCCTCCTTTCGTAGTTCAGCAATCAAAGCATCAGCAAGTTTCACTGCTTGCTCTGCGACTTGTTGTTCGCTATAACCAGCTCTGAGCATTTTATCACTCAATGCACAGGTTAACTTGATAGCAGCATCAATGCGGACTTGTTCCCAGTCAATAGTATTACTAAAATCTAAATCTTCATAGTAGTAATAATCATTCTCTGTTCCATATTCATGAAACATAACAATCTTACTATCTACTGACATAATAGGAATAACATTTTCTAAAAGTTTTCCTGTTGCTTTAACTCGTGCTTTCATCTTGTCCTTCTTTCTTAATCAGTCCTTGTTCAAACAGCCATAACATACCACCATATACGGCATCCATTGGATCTTTGACGTGTATGTCTTTCTGCCATATAAACCCATTGTCTTTAATACGTAAGAATGCAAAATTATTAATTATTTGCAAAGTAATTGTTGCATTTAATTTTCTCATCACTTCAAGTAATGCGCTTAAACTCCATGCTGGAACAGCGTGTGGTAGATTATTCTTGCCAACACATAAAGCCCATTCACCGAATGTTATGTTCCAATTACAATCCGCTGTCTTGGGGTCTAACCCAAGCTCTAGCAGATGTTTACTTTGTTCGATTGTTGTTGCTACCATAATGTGAATATTTATCTGAACCGCACAAATATCCTAACCAAAAACATATTCCACATGCTACAAATATTGCAATAATACCTAATATTATTATACAAGTCATAATCACTCTACCTCTCCGTCTAATATTCTATAAGATAATTTTCGTATTTTTCTTACAGCTTCGTTGATATAATCTTTAGACATTGCACCAAAGACACTGCTTCCTCTTGGATGATTTTTAATATCGTCTCTTATACTTTCAAGTTTGTGTGCAGTATCAATCAAAAGATGTACAAATTCTCCTTTGTAAAAATTATCCATAATCAGTTCTCCTTATCTTTCACACAATTCTTTGATAATTAATTCTTTTTTTGGTGGATAACACCACCATTTAATACAAATACTTATCTGAGTAATAAAGTATAGTGTATGTTGCACCAGTACTACATTTACCAAGGACAAAATCTCCAGGCATCAAACCGTTTTCGTTTAAGAAGGTACATACATCTTGCGCGTTATCAAAATGCCTGTGATACCAATTACCATCTTTATTCAATGAGGGTAACTCGCTTGCTGGATGCCAACCTTGTTCTTTAAGTTCTTTTAGCTCCTTCAACCATTCGGCTAGTTGCTTATGGTCTTCTGCACACTGGCCACAATTAGTATCAGCAACATCTTGTGCGTGTTTTATTGCTTCATCAAGTGTCATATTTTACTCCTCCTTCTATTAATAATTACCAATCGTCATATTCGTCAAGCCATTGGTATTCGTCCGCTTCTATTTCATAATTTGAGAGTGGTTTATCCTCTGAATCTATTGTGAGTGCTACACAGTTTTCACCAAATAATCGCTCTGTAACCTTACCTTTACAATAACGATTATTTACACCTCCGAGAAATATGCAAACTTTATCACTAACATTGGGTACTGCATCAGACTCATACATTCTTACAAAGACATTATCTTTATTATAAATCTTTATTGTCATAATTATTTCACCTTTCTTGTTATGTGTATCAAAAAACAAGTTGATGATAACGCATAAACAACCATTGTTACTATTAAAAAGTCAAACATAATCACTCTTCCTTCGGTTCATAACACCAATAAAACAACACATAATAAGGTGTTAATGAACGACCATTATATGTTATTGAAATAACATTAACATCATTTACTCTTTCGTTTAGAAAATCAACGAGTTTACTTTCATCGCAAAAATGCTTAGAAAAATATTCTTTTTTCATATCTCCATTGCTTTACGGTAATCATCACATAAATCATAACCATCCTCAAAGTATGAGTCCAGCCATTCGCAAGTCTTATCAACGGTATAGTTGCAGCCATAATCTGTAAAATGCTTTGCCACATCAGTCAATGTTACTTGACCTTCATTCTCTTCAATAAAGTTGTCTAATTCCGTGTAAATGTCCATTTGTTTACTCATATCAAATCAAATTTTAAGATAAATCGTAAATGTCCTCGTTTGGCAAAATCATGATGCCAAAGAACCTGAATGGATAAGAATTAACACGTTGAAACCATACTGTTTTTGTATCAGCAATCCAGTGTTGAAACCTAAACCGTTTTATGGCTTTCCCGTAGTATATCTTGAAGAACCAAGACTTCTTGCCGAAGCAAATACACGGCCATCCCATTGACCATACAAAACCATACATTCTCATAGTCAAATCAAATTAGTTAAACAATATTCCAATGCTGCTTCAATGGCATCTTCTGGCTCATCATAACCATTCTCATCAAGAGGGTCACGATAATCTATGTCATCATAATCATTGAATAATGCAATTATGGCTCTGTAAAAGATACGAGGTGTTCTATCGACATCACATCCTATTGTTGGCATAATGTGAATACCACGTTTTCTTAACCAACGGCAAGCCATTTGTTGAGTTGGCCTACTACATATATCAGTTCCTTTATTATTAAAATTAAATGCAGCTTCTGATAATTCAGGTAACATTCCTTGAAACAAGGTTACATTTGAACTAAAATATTCATAATAACTGCGGCATTCCCAATCAAACCTCTTCTCTTTAAGGAGTTCGGCTACTTCGTAACTTACATAAACCTCTTTCATAGTTCAATCACTTTTTACCTATGTGAATAGTATCACCAACTTGTAATAGGTCGTTAGTATAAAACCAATAATAATCAAACTTAGTAAGAGTACCCATACCATGTTCTTTTACACAAACTTTATACTTTGCATAAGCATGACTCTTTTCTACGTATTCAACTACTCCAGTTTCAAAGTGTCTATTACAATACTTGTGTTCTGCACATGAACAAAGACAAATAGCAATAATAGCGACAATAAGTACTATTAGATAAAATCTTCGCCAAAACTTATAGGCGTTCTTTTCTTCTCTTGTCATAATTCAATTACCAGTTAATAAATCTTTCATCGGGCATATCAGTAGTGCCAAGCAGATGTTCGTTGCCCTCAAAGGGGATGCACTGCGGATAATAGCCATAACCACTACAGATAAATAAGTTGTCTTCATCAACAAAACCGTAGAAATCAATAGCCCATGTACTCCTATTTGATTCCCTCACAAGCACCTTGTCAAAAGGCTTAAAGTTGGCAATGTCGTAGTGGGGCTTGATTTTGCGCAGTTCCTTCTTGTCGGCATCCCACTGATACCCTGCTTCTCGCATCTTGGCAAAGAGCAAGTTACGTTGCTCTTTAGTGGCGGGCTTTACATCTTTTACGCTGGTCCAGGCCTTACTTGGAAACAAATCTAACCTAATTTCTCCATTTCGAGAAACTCCAACATAAGAGCCTATAAATGAGGACTCAACATTTTTATAAGTACTATTGTAAATAAATGGATTACCAATTCCACTTACAAGTACATCCCCATCCTTGGCATCTTGGACAGTCCAAAGATGAAATGTTTTATCAATAGATATAATATTACCTAATACACAAGTTTCTGAATACCAATAACGACTATCGATAGATGAAATTTGACATATACAATGACCATCTGTAATCCAATCCCCCACTTTGAATTTGTGTTCAACGGGTGTCTGCCACCCCTCCCAAGTACGGCAATCTTTGCTGGGGAAAAGAACACATTCAGCATCTTCATAATGATTAAAGTATCTACCATATTTATCTAATTTTTCTACAGTATTATCATTTAATCTGATTTGAATAGGATAGGATTCATAAAAATTAACTGATATAAGTTTTACTTTACCGTACAAAGTAAACCATAACTCAATTCCTTCAGGAGCATCCTTTAATAATTCTGCAATATTTATCATAGTTATTCTTTACTAATTAAAGGTTTATTAACATGTACTTCTAATTCAAGATCTTTTTTCCAGTCAATATCTTGAATGAACTCTTTTACTACTTTAAAAATAGCAATAATTAAACATATAATTGCACAAATTAAAGTTAAAGGATTCCACCATCTTAGACCAAATACTGAACTATAATGAACTCCAGAGTGTATTTGATAAGGTCTTTCATCTGGACCAGCATCTTTAGTTCCACAATATTCTTTCGAAGTTTTACTCCAGCGTTTTTGTTTAATAATTCCAAGGTAATATAGAAATTTACCAAATTTATCCATTGCCTTGACATATTCTTTCTTTTTTAACCAGACATACTCTTTATTACTCATGGTTATATAAAATAAAAAACTACGGATATATAAAATACCCGTAGTTTAAGTTTGTATATTAATTATTAAAATTAGTTAAAGATGTACTTAATACCGATAGAAGCGTTCCAGCACTGACCGATGGCCTTGTTGGGAACGAAGGTCTTAGTATTTCCATCAATTGCTTTAGGAGTACTAAATAAAGCATATCCTTCACTATCACGACCCTCATATTTAAGAATACGAGCATCACTACCAATTTCAGGATTCAAATATTTTGCAACTCCCCAGTTAGAGTTAAACAAGTTAAGAACATTCTTTACATTAAATAACAACTGAAGTGTATGTTTTGCACCACTAACGTTAAATGAGAAATCATGTTTATAGCTTAAATCAACTCTATGAACCCAAGGACTGTATACACTATAACCTTCAGCTACTTTACCTTGATTATTGTTTAGGTAGTTGTTAGCATGTACATAGTCCATAAAACGAGTTTTATCACCTTCACTTACGAAGCGGAATTGGTTTGTATTAACTTCTTCATCGGTAGGAATATAAATAGCATCATAGTTATAACCATCACCATTCATATCATTACTTGTCATGTATGAATAATTATTTCCACCTCTGAATGCTTCATAAATTAAACCATAATGATTTCCACTCTTATCATTTCCAACAGCCGATAATACAAATCTGTCAGGAATTACATATTGTGAATTGTGAAGTTTAATATTGTTAGGACCATCTGTTGTAGGTACATAAGTAAACGCACTTTCAGCAGCAGAACCTGGCATACCAGTTACTTCTTTATTGACAGTATGAGTATATGCAGCCATCAAACTAAGCCAATCAGTAGGCTGTGCATTTAATGTAACATTGCCAATCCAACCATATCCTCTACTAGTATTACCAAGGACAAATGCTTTAGTACCTTGACGGAAATTCTTTGGATAAATAGGTCTGTTATCTACACCAGTAAATCTTTCAAATCCTTCTACAGAAGGAATACTCCAATCACTAATAGTTGCAGCATTTACATTCTTATTATAAATTCCTTCTACAGTTATAGTAAATGGGAATTTAACAGGAACTTGCCAATCAAATGCTAATGAAGTCTTCCATACCATAGGCATTTTAAATGAAGGATCTACAGCACTAATA
This sequence comes from Lachnospira sp., assembly GCF_016290755.1. NCBI lineage: Bacteria > Bacillati > Bacillota > Clostridia > Lachnospirales > Lachnospiraceae > Lachnospira > Lachnospira sp. The sequence goes on along the minus strand of NZ_JAEEVD010000001.1, from coordinate 64,376 downwards.
GATGAAGGAACTGTACCCATATCAGGATTTACATTCTCAGGATATCCCATAGCAATAAGTTTATTCTTAAGAGCATCTACTGTAGGTTTACCCTCACTATCAACTACTAAACCTCCTGCAAACTGATTCATATCAATACCATTACGAGCACTGAGTTGTGCTTGATATTGAATCATACCTGAATTAGTTGGCATATTAGTAAAGAATACCAGAGGCAAACGACCAGAGAATAAACCAGTTCCTCCACGCATAGTAATAATCTTATTACCTACTATATCCCAATTAAATCCTAAACGAGGTTGTACAATTAAATGGTTATTTGGCCATTTTCCAGTATCAATATGACGATCTCCAGGGTAATTTAATGCTAAAATAGCATTATTAGTCATAAGGTCTTTGTTATTGAAGAATAGTCCATCAAGACGTAAACCATAATTTAATTTAAAGTTTCGACTAATATTCCATTCATCTTGACCATATACACCAAATTTATTAAATTGTACTCTAGCAGCAGGAGCATTGTTTCCACCATAACCATAAGTTAAACAAACTACTTCAGGAGCTGCTCCATTAATGAAATCATCAACACTATTATAACGATAATATCCTGTACCATTTCTCATATAGGAATTATCAGCCATTTGATGTTCAAATGATAAACCTCCAATTACCTTATGATTACCATAAGCCCATGTTAAATCATCTCTGATATTCCAAATTTTATTATGAACAGCGTTATTCCAAGTAAACAATTCATAACCTAAAGCCATATAATTGTCCCTGTTACCTTCATCATCAGTCTTTGTTATATCAATGAAAGGAAACTCAGAAGAATTACTTACACGAACATCATCAAGTTTTGACCAAGTAGCTAAGAATTGATTAGATAGATTATCATTTAATCTACTATTTAAATCAAATGATAGTGAGTGTACCAGGTTGTCCATGCCATACATCGAGTTGGCAAAGGAGAAGGACTTCTGCGATACACGGGCAGTTGCCATACGAGTGCCACCGTCCATCGAGGTAGCGTTGGGATTCTGCCAGTAGCGGTTCTTAGTGTAGTTATAGCGCAGGGCCAGGTGGTGGTCATGGTTGATGTTCCAGTCCAAGCGGGCGAGAATCTTATAGTTGTTCTCGTCGGCGGGGAAGTTGGTCCATGAACCCGTGTCATAACCATATTTGCTCTTCACGAAGTTGCTCACGCGCTCCAGGTCGGCGAACGTGGTGCGAGAGATGTACTGGTCGGGAACGGCAACACCGTTCTGCGAAGCACGCCACATGTTCACGATGGTGGGCTGCTTGGTCATTTCACCGTTCACAAAGAAGAACAGTTTATCTTTAACAATGGGACCTCCTATAGATGCACCATATGTAGTTTCAGCAAATTTATCACGGGCTTTACTAATTTGCTGACGGTCTACAGCATCCCCTCGCATGTTTTCATTACGATGAAAAACATATGCACTTCCTTTAAATTTATTAGTACCACTCTTAGTAATAGCATTCACACCACCACCGATGAAGTTGGTCTGACGAATATCATAAGGTGCTACTACAACTTGCATTTCTTCGATAGCCTCTAAAGAAATAGGATTACCTCCACCAGGTAATGCATCACTCAATCCAAAGTTATTATTAAAGTTAGCTCCATCTACAGTAAAATTAGCAGTTCTTCCATCAGTACCTGCAATACTCATACCATTTCCTGCATAAGGAGATAACTTAGTAATATCAGTAATACTTCTAGTAACAGTAGGGAGATTTCTAATTTGTTGATTGTTAATATTAGTTACCGCTCCTGTCTTTTCTGTTTGAAATTTAGAATGAGTTCCAGTAACCACTACTTCTCCAAGAGTAGTCGAACTTACAGACATTGGAACTTCAATATTAAAAGTATTACCTAACTGTAAATTAACATTATCAATACTATTATCTTGATAACCTATATATTTAACAGTAATAGTATAAGGACCTCCAGGTCTCATACCAGAGATTTGAAATCTTCCATCTATATTTGAACTAGTATAATACTCAGTTCCAGATGGAGTATGTACAGCAGTCACTGTTGCACCGATCATAGGACTAGAATTTTCATCTGTAATTAGTCCAGATAATGAAGATGTAGTAATTTGAGCATTAGATGCAAATACTAACATCGCACAAATAATAAAAAACGTTAGCCTTTTAAACATAAAACAAAATTAAATTTATTAATACAATATCTAGAAATTTTTGTTAATCCTCATTATTCAAAGCATACTTTTCATACATTTTAATAATAACCTGTTCCATCTCATCTACTTTAGATAATAAACCAAAAATATGTTGCTCCAAATAATTTATTCTGTCCATTAACATCTTATTCTGACATTCTAAAGAATAGTTTTTAGATGTTAATTCGTATATTTGAGTTTGTAGATTTTCTCTTGAACTATCTACTGTACTAAATGTTGTTTGCGTAGGTATAACTTGCCAACTATAATTATCTAATGAAGTAATTGGAGGACCAGAAGTTAAACTTAATTCTTCATCATTCATTTATTTTTCCCAATACTGTTCTACATAAAGTTCAGAACTATCCCAGGTATCTAAAACATAACCATCTTTACAACACACATAATGATTCTTAACTTTACAAAGATAAGTAATATTTTTTAATTTAGAAAATTTAGCTAAATCTTTAACTTTTAATTCTTTATTTTTACATTTCTTTACTAATTTAAAACCTAAATTAGTAATAGTTCTATGATAAGTAGATAATTCATGAGGCATAGAAAAAGTTTTAAGCCCCATTTTACACAAACTATTATATGTTGCTTGCCAACTTAATCCAGTAGCTGCACATATAGATCGAACGGAACAATCTACAGATTTCCAACCTTTTTTATTACCATCAAATAAAGGATTAGGATTAAAATATTTAAACATCTTTATTAAAAGTCATATCTACCCAAAATTTACCTTCACAATCTTGCTTCTCTTCTAATTTTATATTTATAGAGGTTCCATTAACATAGATTGGAATATCTCCAGATATAAATCTATTAGAAATAGCTTGAGATTGTCTAATTAAATCATTTAGAGTAGTCATTTCTTTAAATTTTCAATATCCTTATTTAAAGACTTAACAATATCTTTATAAGAATTTATTTCACTTTTCAATCCTATTATAGTATCTTCGTAATTATCACGTGTATTTTCTAGATCTTTTTCTAAGGTTTTCTGATTTTTATTATATAAAAAAGCTGTTCCTAGTATTCCTATACAAATACCAATAAAAAAAGCAAATAATGTCATATACATTAAGAATTTTGTAAATTATTTTTATATCTATCTATAAATATTTTAGCAGATTTTATTGCACTATCAGCTAATTCTCCTATAAATGCAATATTTTTACTAGCATCTGTTACTCCTGCATTATTAATAGTAGTTTCAAATATAGAAATAGCAGTCATAAAAGTACGCTCTTCCCAATTAATATCTATTAAAAAGTCTTTTAAATCTTGACTAATTGATGTAAGTTTTTCTAATTCATTGCTCATAGCATAAAATAATCTTTTATAAGGTTTATATTTTCTTTTAAAAAGAGATCCCGTTGTTCTGGAGTATGAAAAGCTAATACTCTAAATACACTATCATTTTCATCAGTTACTATATCATTGTTTAACCTTAGTATAGTATACTTCATAATATCACTATCCCATTCCTCTTTAGTAATTATACCACCATATAGGGGATCATTAAGTAATTTCTGACTTATTTTAGCCAAAGCTATTGCAGATCTACAATAATCATATACACTAAATAAAACTCCTTTGTCAGAATTATATTCTTCCAAAAACCTAGGTCTTCCTACAGAATATTCAATATAATACCCGTTCATTTTTATAACTATTATAGTTCTTATTTACATAACAGATAGCCATTTTTCTTAAATAGTTATCATCTTTTAAACTTAACTTTACAAGTTCTAAAATTTCATCTGGACTAATATCTAAAGATTTTCTTATATTATCTATTTCTTTCAAATATAAAATAACTTTCTCATCCATATTTTATCCAATCCTAGTGTTACCTTCTCCAGAACTTATAATTCCAAAAGGAAGAGGTTTCTGCGAATCAAATTCTTCAGTTTTCTCTGTATTTTTTACAGCACCTCTAGTACTTGTAACTTCTATAAGAGGTCTAAAATCATCTACTATCAATTTAAGAGCTTCTACCTCAAGTTCTAGTTTAATCTTTTCTGTATTTATCTTACTTAACTGTTCCTCTTTTTCCTCTAAGGTGTTTAACAACTTAATAATCTCATCAAAAGTACCACTAGATATAATTTTCGGGTACTTACATTTTACATTATCTAAATTATAATTCATAATTAAAATAAAAAAATAAGCCCCTAACAAATTATAAAAATTCATTAGGGGCTATGATTAAACGTATTAAATATTATTTGCTGGGGTAAAAGGACTCGAACCTCTGACCTCTGGTTTTGGAGACCAGCATTCTACCGACTGAACTATGCCCCAAAAACTATTATTTCTTCAAAAATTTAAAGATGGCCTTTTCAATTTCTGAATCTGTTAAACTATATTTAATACGCAATAAAGGTATGCGGTCAATTTTACACATAATTATTTCGTACATATCACGAAATAATTGTTTAGTAAAACCTAATAAACCTCCAAAATATTTTACTGGAACATAATGTTGTCTTTCATTATATTCTATAAAACATTTTCTACCTTTTTTATTAATAATACAAAAATCTGGTTTGATTCCTCTATATTTAGGTTCATATAAGAAATCACAGTTATGCTGTTCAAGAATACGAGATATTATAACTTCACCTCGTGATTTATAAATATACATATTAAGTTAAAACATTATTTATTATATGTACTCAATCCATATTTTATAGCATTATTAGATACCTTATCTACAAATTCTTTTAATTGTTCAATAGACTTTATAGTAGTATTATATAAGCCTTTGTTCTTCTTATACCAATTACTATTTACAAGCTCTTTATTATCTGGAGAATTATTTTTATTATTCTCTGTAAAATAATCAATAGGTCTCTAAGTTAAAAATGAGTATTGTGCTGGTTCAAATATCCAATGTGCTATATGTTCTTCCGATCCTGGAGTTACATAAGCATTTTTATATTTTCCTATACTAAAATCAGGGAATCTGAAATCCCAAATTCTCCAAGGTATTTTATCAGAAAATTTGTTACCTTTTTCATCTTTTTTATACGCAAATGAATGTCCAAATTCTGATAGAATGTCTTTACCTGTATTATAATTAGGATATCTTTCACCATTTTTATATTCTATAGAATTCTTTATTAGAATATCTGGAGATAGTCCAAAGACTTTTTGGGTCATTGATTTATTTACTATATTAAATTTTATAGAAGGTTTTCCAGCTAAATCATATAATTCTAGTAATCTATTAGCAGTATCATAAGTACTTAAGTTGTCAGGAGTTTCAGAATTAATATACTTTAACATACTTTGTCTTATAATATTATCTGGGAATGCTTTTCTTAATTCATTTAACTATTTTTTATCTGGCTATACAACTATTTCATCTAATTGTACAGGATTCCCATAATTAATCGAACTCTGTGGACCTATATTCTACCAAGTATTCCATTTATTAAGAATATCTTTTTCTGTCAAAGTTCTATTATTCTAAGTAAGATAACTTCCGTTTTTATCTATCTAATTAAAATGAGGATCACTTAATAATATCTAAGTACCTGGAGTAGATTCTAATCCATAGTATTTTTTAAAATCCTCATATGTAGGATGTTGTGATATTAAATATTCTTTATTAGGCATAAGTTATAATAGTTAAAAAATATTTTTAATTTAGTGGAGATAGAGGGAATCGAACCCTCGTCCAAACGTGGAACTAATAAGGTTTCTACATGCTTAGTCTTTACTTAAAAATTCGCCTATATATAAAGTTAAAGACATCTCTTATATATAAACTATCTGATTATTAAGCAAATAAGTATACAGAGTAACTTAAATGTAGTGTCATATTCAATGAGCCCTAATATATCAATTAACCTTAACACTTACAGGATTGAATAAGGCATGGGTCTGATTTACTATACTTCGATCAGGCAGCCATCAAATAAACAGTGTTGCCACTTAATTTATTACAACTCTTAAAGTGAGTCATTCTACATGCTTATTTATCACTTCTACACGCTGTCAAAACCAGTTATCCCCAATAGAGTGAATGGTTGGATTCGAACCAACGAAAGTATTACTACTAAACGGTTTTGCAGACCGTCCTATTTGGCCACTCTAGCACATTCACATTTAAAGAACCAAAAGCAATGCACTTCAACAGTCCTTAATATAAATAACCTTGTACTTTAGTTATTTACGTTTTAGTACTTCTTTACCGAAAATACTCGAACGTCCCTGTTTTTGATAAAGGGTTACAAGAACAAACCCTAAATGATTATAACCAATCGTCGGAGCAATTAGATTTGAACTAATGACCTTCTGTGTATCAGACAGATACTCTACCAACTGAGCTATACTCCGAAAAATAGCCATATCAAAAGGCTTACTTTAACAATATGGCCTAAGTTTTCATATTTTTGATTTCCGAAAAACATGCAAAAAACTATCTACTTACTTTAAGTAGCAAGCATTACTAATAAATCAAAAACACTATTTATTTATTAGTAAGAAAAATCCATATAATTATATGAGAGTTGTTTCTTTAACCAGTTATAATTATTATATAGAAGAAACAAGAAGAAGGACCACTTAACCCAATGGTTGGGACTAGTGTAGCGGGAGTTGGACTCGAACCAACAACCTTCAGCTTATGAGACTGACAAGCTACCTTTGCTAGCATCCCGCTATCTATAATAAAAATCATACTACTTTAAAATTCTTGCCGTATGTCTACATATAGTTTTATGCTGCCTCATTTAAGAGTGTAGATGCCTAAAAACTTGTAGTATGATTAATAATATTCATATAAAAAGGGTTTTCGTACCCTTTAAACGCTATTTTCCACCCGAAGCAAATAGTAAGCGATGCACTATGGCCAATAGTAGTTCTCTCGGAAGGACTCGAACCTTCATCTTCAACTAAATAAGTTGTCATTCTTCTTAAACTACGAGAGTAATAATTAATTAAAAATTAATTACTTGTTGTCTTCAGTTTCCTCTGGAGCTACTGAATCAGGGGTAGCAACTTCAGGCATATCTGCCTTAATTGTATCCACACTAATAGTATCACCACTTACAGAATCTACAGTATATACTATAGAATCCTGAACTTGCTCGCTCTTACCAGCAAGCGAATCACACGATGCAAAATTCATTGCTAGTACAGCTAGCATTACAAAAACTAATTTCTTCATGTTTAAATTAAATTTAATTAAAATTACTAATAAAATCTAAAAAGATTTGGCATTTATTTTATATAGGTATAATACCTATATTCTATATAATCTTTTCTTGTTAACATAAATAATTTTATAGGAAAATGTTTTTGATAATTATGAGGTCTTTTACCACCATCTGAATGATTCATTAATGGACCAAATAAAGATTTTCCTACATATAAACCAGTGTGTCTAGCATCATTATTCTTTTTAAAGAAAATTACTATATCACCTGGTTTAGGATTAGATGTTTCTTTAAAACCTAACTTTTTTAAATTATTTATAAAGTAATTACATTGAGCCCAATTAGCATTAGGACTATAAAAAGAAGATACAGTATTCATACAAGTTTGTGGAAAAGGACCTGGAGTTCCTGTATAATCTCGTCTATCTTTTATAGGTAAATTAATGCAATTACTAAAATCAGTATTAGGTTTATAAGTATTCTCTGATATATTTACAGCTTCCTTCGCTTTTTCAGATATATTATATGTAGAAGGTGTCCAAGCTACATAATACACTATACCTAAAAATAAAATTATTAATATTACTTTAAAAATTTTCATCCGTATAATTTATGGTATTCTTTTTCCCACTAGTCATTTTGTTTTTTAGTGCCAACAAAACGTATTACCTAGAGACCACCGTGTTTATCAAACATTCCTCTAATACTATGATATGCCATATTATTCCAATCATTTTCTTTATCTTTTGGTCCATACCCTTCTGCCTATGTTTGAGCTAGTTTTGGATATCCCAAAAAAGTATCTGTTACCATTTGAGCATGATGAGGATAATTATTTTTTTCTGAACGTCCTAACTATATGATATCTCCTACTTTATAATTACCAGGTTCTACAAGTTCATATCCAGTATCTTTACCTGCTAAAATATCATTAGCCATCTATATATTGCTGGAATATCTCATGTTATCTCCATAAGAACCTGAAGCAGTATATATACAACCGTATCCTCCACCATTTCTATTTAAATATGTTGGATCTTTTATAACTTTATCATAATATTTTATAGCATTTTCAATTCTTCTTTTAGCTAAAGGTTCTATATTAGGATTTTTCTGTAGGTATTCTCTAGCCTATTTAGCATATTTAGTAAATTCTTTCCTTGTTTTTTCAACAGACCATCCTTTTTTGCCAAATACATCTAAATCATGTCCTTTTTCAGGAGCAGTACCTAGCTATACAAAATCAGGTGTAATAATCTGAGAATTAACTAAAGCAGCTTTATCCCTTATTTCCTATCTTTTCTTTTCTTTAAATTCTTCTAGAGTTGGTACACTCTAACCAAATAATTTATTCCATGCATTTCTTATACCATCTATAAAACTGTTATTATTTGGAGATACTAATTTGTTATTCTTAATAGAATATCCCATACTCTAAGCAGTTTTTATAGCATTATTTGTTAATTTTCCAGGTATTCCATCCACAGCTTTATTTTTAGAAACTCCTTTAAAGGCACCTATATTATATAACTGTTCCTATAATTTTTTTAACTAGGGATTATATTTTGGATTTCTAGGTACACTAGTTTTCTACTATACTGGGGATCTTCCAAATAAATTATTAGTTAAATTAGTTAAAGATAAAGCTAAATTACTAATAAAACCTCCTAACTAATATTCAGGTATATTATTTTTTGGTAATAATTTTGTCGACATTATTTATCAAATTAATTTATAACAATTCAATATATCTGGTACTCGAAGTGGGACTTGAACCCACACGGCTGCAATAGCCAACGGATTTTCCTACTACTCTATGTTACCATAGCCAAACAATTAATAATAATGTGCTGTTTCAAATTCTATACACTAAACGGACAAACCATGATGTGTAGCCCATTTTCTAACAGGATTCTAACCTGAACTCCTTTATTATTATTGTCTGTTGTAGTCTGGACTATGTTATCACCATATTGAAGTTCTAGCTAGATGGATACATGCACCCTACGCAACAAATATCAGGCTTCCACTGATCAAATTCCAAACTTCAACTTAGGGCCAGGTCTATAGTCTCTACACATTTATGAGATTTCTACCCATGTCTGAGCAAGATTATTTGTATCTCAACTTAGCTCGGCGTTGTCCTAGCAACCGCTAGCAGTTTCACCGAATTAGCCTGGTTCTACTTCAGACGTTTCCATCTGAGCACTCTTTTTTATTAATTAAACTTTTTCTTTTACAAAAATTATGTGTTTGAGAATGACAATTTGGACATAACATAATGAGATTTTCTAAACGATTATCTTCTCTATCACCATTAATATGGTGTAATTGAATAGTAATTGGATTACCTAACCATTCAGAAATACCACATATTTCACATTTATTTTCTTTAATACCATTATTTAAAAGCCTTTCTTTTATTTTAGAAGGCCTTTGTATATTTCCTTTTACAAAGAACTTATCTAAAGGTATAGAATTTTTTTCAAAACTAGGATGACCTTTCTTTTTCCATCCCTGTCCTGTAAAATGTGAATAATCTACTCCAAATTCATCTAATTTCTTTTTTACTGTATTAGGATTAGAACCTTCTGGTTTTAAACCTAATCTACGACATAATTCTGCAAAGGAGTAACAATCCTTTATTTTCTATTCCAATAATTCTTTTGAATAATTTACTTTTTTCATAATTTTATACATTTTATTTATATACAAAATTATATAAAATAAATTAGTTTACAAAATTATTGGTAGACAAATAAAATATTGAACCCCAAGTATTCCGTAAAAGTCCGTCTTGTCTACCAATTCCAACATTCGAGCATACAAAGAAGTCTACAAGCTTTGTTATAATTGTATGAATGTCAATTAAATAAAGTTGTGTTTTGCAGTAAGACTTCTTATAGTATTTTGGTACAAAAGTATACTAATTTTTTCAAAAATCAAAAAAATCCCGAAGATAAATAAATAATGCTGTTTAATTTTTAATTGCTCTAAAATTAATATACTTTATAGTTGCTATAGAGAGAAGGCTTTGTATTAGGATTTATACAATAAATAAAATGAATTTCTTCATACTCTCCATCATTATTGTCATAAGTTATGATAACATTTCTTTCATGATCTATATGAAGAACTGTACCATACTCAGTGGTATCTCCTTCATGTAAGGATGCAAACTTACAATTACTTTCGAATTGATTAAACTGGAAGTTACCAAAAGGACTGTTCCTCCTAAATTCTTCATAAGAATCTCTAGCATCTTCGAATTCTTTATAATCTATGTAATGCAGTCTTACTTCTTCAAATTTCTTCTTATATTTTAGATGTTCGAGGAAATTCTCTACGCTATACTTTCTAGGATTACTTTCTTTATCAAGTGAGAAAAGTTGTATATTTACATCACTTACATAAATCTGATAATTATACTTAGTACTCTTAACATTAAAGAATTCCTTGGTCTTTCTAAACTTTTCAATACCATGAATATTTATTTCATTTACTACAGTTTTTAGAATATCTATAGTAGAAATAGTTAGAGAGTCAATAAATTCTATAACTTCACCATAACAACTTTTATCTTCTAGATTATCATCTAGGTAACTTTTAACAACTTTAAGTTCAAGATTACCAAAAGTTTTTACATAGCGAATTCTAGAAGGACGACCAATTAAATTATCATTAATGGTCATAGTATTAGTTGTTAATAGAAATACTTTTCTATTTCCAGAATTATATACTCCATCCATAATTTGAAGAATTGTAGAATCATTTTCGTTGAAATTCTTCTCAAATTCATCAAAGAATAATATACAATCTGAATTTATGCTAGATAGATACTCAATCAAATCTTGATTACGTTCTCCAAAACTCTTTACAATAATTACTGGAAGATTAAGTTTATTAGCTAATTCTTTAGCAGTTACAGTCTTACCAGTACCTTTAGTTCCATTCAATAGAATGCCAAGATTACCTGTAGTACTATTATATGTTTTACATACGTGATCTATAAATTCATTCTGTAAATCATATAATTTATAATCAAATGTAAACTTCTTAGCATAAGGCTCTAAAACCCATCCAGTAAATGGTACTAAATTAACATTATAAACACTTACTGGAAGTTTTTCCTTAATAACAAAACTTGGAGATATCATACGGGCTCCCATATCAGATATCATCCATACATCTTTTTCATTCATAAAATCTAATATATTAAAATTTATAAAATACAAGTAGGGAAAACTGGACTCGAACCAGCGACCTCTAGTTCCCAAAACTAGCATTCTAACCTACTGAACTACTTCCCTATATAGTGCTGAGAGATGGATTCGAACCATCAATACAATATGACTAGGACATAGTGATGTCTACCGTTGCATCATCTCAGCATTGCAGGGGTTGGGAGATTCGAACTCCCAACACCACGATTAACAATCATGTGCTCTAACCTATTGAGCTAAACCCCTCAAGATACTAATCAATATCCTAGAAGTAGTATCCTGAAATGTTTTAAATTCCTTTCAATATCCTTAAGCTAACAATTACGTACGAGTTAACCATCTACTCTATGCCCCCATATTATTATTAATAAATTAGAGGGGGTACTGGGATTCGAACCCAGGATTTTACGTTCTAAAAATAGATACTGGGAATTTATGATAACCATATAGCTAAAGCTTTTGACACAAATCTAACGCTAAATACCTAGTATTAATAAAGCTAATTTGTAAAGCTAAATCTATATGTCAAAAATTATTTATTTTCCGTAATGTAGATATTTAATAAGTTCTTCACAATTCAAGTTTGAATCAGAAACACTTATATCATTTACTTCTTTAAGAGCTACAGCGATAGCATTAAGAATAGCAGATTTACGACGAAGTAACTCTGCTTTTTGCCTTTGAGTCCAAGCACCAGTAAATTCTTGATGCGTAGAATCTCCAATTTCAAAAGTTTTCTTCTTTTGTGTAGTTGTGGCTCGATAATTTGCAGGAAGATGAGCAGGATCGATATTAGGATCCTTAAGAATAACTTCTTCAGTATCTGTAGTGCGTTCTACTGACTTAGATAGAAGAGTCTGCATAATATCCCTACCTTCATACTCTTCATCTGTACAAGGTTCATAAATCTTTGCATCAGAACGAACAGGAATATTCTGATACATAGAATCTAACTCTTTATTAGTTAAAATACTACGTAAACGCATTAACTCTGCTGCAGAAAGTTTACCGAAATGCTTACCTTCAACAATAAGTTCAACACGAGGAGCATCTAAACTATTTGTAGCTTCTACACTAAATACATCATCAAGAAAAGGAATGTATTTTTCTTCAAACCATTGAAGCTTTTCATTTACAGTAGTTTGTACACGAATTAAACTACGCTTTTCGGGTTTATCAAGAAAACCATCACGAGGTTCATAAGTGTTCTTTTCACCCATAAAAGCTCCCTGCTTAGTCTTAAAGAAAGCAGCATAATCATGGATCATTTGGCTAACTGATGAAGCAACTTGTTCAATCTTAGCCAGCATAGAATTCATTTTCATATTCTTAAGATATTTTAATTAATTAAACAATAATAGTGCGCCTGATAGGACTCGAACCTACACGTCTTGCGACACCAGATCCTCATACTGTTGAGTCAAACAGCTTGGGCTATATCTTTACCATATCAAAAAGTTGACTTAGGTACTAGGTGTATAGTCTCTACACATTTATGAACACTAAAGAAGGACATCGGCCATGTTATCATATCCACCTTATTTCTGTATTTCGGATACTCCTTCACACTCTTCAATTCGGCTCAGTCGTGTGTGTTCAATTTAGCTCGGGATTATTACAATTTATTTTATAAGGCTTGTACCTTCCCCGAATTAGCCTAGTTCTACTTTAAGAGTTTCTTCTTAAGCACTCAATACCTTATTACTGGATTTTCCTGAATAGTTTTCTGTTAATGCATGACAATTAGGACATAAAATTTGAAGATTTTCTAATCTATTATCTTTATGAATTCCATTTATATGATGTAATTCTAAAGGAATAGGTAAGCCTTCCCATTCAGTTTTCTAACATCTTTCACATTTATACTCTTTAAGACCTTCTTTAAGTATTCTATTTTTTATACTATATGAAGACCATCCAGAGTTCTCAATCAAAATTTCAGAAATATTTTTCTTTTTAATGGATTTATGATCTTCACTAGTAAGACCTTTATTCCATCTAGCTCCAGTAAAATGACTCATATCTAATTTTAGTTTTTCAATCTTATGTTTAACTGTATTTAAATTTCCTCCTTTATCGGAAATTCCAATACGTCTACATACTTCGGAATAAGACTTTGAGTCTTTTACCGCCTAAATAAATTGTTCTTCTGTATACCTTTTACTTGCCATAATACAAATATTTAATACACAAAATTACAAAAAATTATTGAGTACGCAAAATAAAATTGGAAAATAAAAATTAAACTTTGCTAAAGTCTGGCGTGTCTTCCATTCCACCACAGGCGCAAACCTATTTACAAAATACTTCTTATAAGCGTAATAATTAATGCAATAATTGCAGATTCTTTCCAACCAACAACAAATGGTAAAGTATAGATAAGAGGAATTAACCAATTAAATAAAGCCCATATAATAACAGTTGATATAGCAAGACTTACTAAAAATAGACCTATAACAGTAAGACAACCTAAAAATTTTTCCATAAATTTATTACAACATTACTGATTGATAAAACAATAGATTATTTATTGAACTTTGTTCTGAAGAACTATCGCTAAAATGTTTATCACTATGAGTACATTCTAATTTTTTATCTTTCATAAGATCTAAATATCCAGCAATCATAGTATCAATGTTATCATATTCTGATAATTCTCCTACAGTGTCATCCCAATTTTCATTATTAAGGTATTCGTTAACTATAACAAAATTACAGGCAGGACAATTTTTCATATGACCTTCCTTTAGATTTCTACTAAGTTTATCATAGAAATCGGAATTCTCCATACAAGATTCTGCTACAGCATTAAAATACATTTCATAATTCGATCGAGCTTCTCTTTCTCTATTCTCTTTATAGGTTTTACGTTCACAAGCTCCAATTATAGCCATAAATATGATTACACCTATAAAACAAATTGATAATTTACCTAAGAAATTCATATAGCTTATTTATTAATATTAAATCCCATACTTATAATTAACTTTAAAGTACTAATCGCAGTATTACGATCGTATTCTTTTTCTGAATCAGGAAGTTGGTCATAAGGAACAAGACAAGGATGTTTTTTATTAACATCATCTCTTTGAGGACCATATGTCCAACCTTGTTCCATACGTGCTTTAGCCCATTCTTCATGAACATTTTCAGCCATCTTTTCTACTAAAATGTTAAGTGCACTTGGCAATTGTACATTACTAGTATCTATAGGGTTAGGAACATAATCATTAATCATAATTAAAATCTTTAAAATTAAACATAAAAGTGTCTCCGCTGGGACTCGGACCCAGGACCCCTACATTAAAAGTGTAATGCTCTAACCAACTGAGCTACGAAGACAACCCATTATTTATTATTTATGTAATTATTAAATATTCTTTTAATGGTTTCAGCTTGATTCCATGCAAAATCATAATTATCAATTTCACTAATTGGAATCCATTTAATTTCTCTTACTTCATCTTCTTCAGAATCTTTATAAGATAATGATTTATTTATCCAAAAATCTGGAACAATTGCGTAATATCTGAATATAATATTTTGCCTATTCTCCTTAGGAGAAGTAGAGTGTTCTGCTTCAACAATCCATTCAACTGGAATATCAAGTCCACACTCTTCTCTAGTTTCTCTAGCAGCACATTCTTCACCAGATTCATCCCAATCAAGATATCCTGATGGACTATTCCATTTAAGTTTACACTCTGAAGTTCTTTTACCCCTTTTATTAGCAAGAGTATACCAAACTCCATTATAAAGACAGAATGGTACTAATACAGTTCCAATACCTCTATTCCTATAAAATTTAGTACCATCAGGCAAAATAATAGGTTCATTTTTCATTTTTTTCTTATTTTAACATTATGAGTGTCAAATTTCTTATGGGAACGGTGTCTAAGAAAATCAATTCTTCTACTCTGTTTTTCTCCTTTTTTATTAGTTTTTCCCATTTTATCTTTTACAATCCATTCACCACACAACTCAGAAAATTCACTTTCTACTACAATTATATCACCTATCTTAAATCCATATAATCTAAACATATCTTCAGATAGTGCTACCCATCTTATAAGATTATTTTTTAATTTAGAATTATCAATTCGGTCTCCACTTGCTGTTACCCAACCACAGCCATGACCAGGCCAGTAGAAAGTTGCCTTTACTTTATACGTATTTCCACATACACTAAATGTTATAAATAGTGTTAAAATTAAACTTAAAATATATTTCATCATGCGGATATGGAGGGTTCCGACCCCCAAACACAATGTGTCCGATCGGTTTAGCAAACCGTCCCTACTCCTCGCAGGTTCCTATATCCTAAATTAATTATTTATATTAATCTTACATACCAAATACCAGTTCTATTTAAAACTTCTTGTTTTGCTAACATACACAGGGCTTTATAATTTGGATCTTGTTCACATTTTACAAGTTGATCAGCTGCTATAAGCATTATAATAAATGCAATAAATGCTCCTACCCAACTAAATAATGTAAGAATAATATAAGTAATAGCATCACCAAATAATACTATACATTCATCTACAACAAAATAGTTATATACTTCAGTTATTACTATGAATAATATAGCTGCTATACAACCACATAAATAAATCATAATAAATTATTTATAAATTAAACATAAAAAGTAGTTATAATTAGCGAAATTAGCAGTTTCGGTTTCAGAGTATATTTTGCTGTAACTACTTTAATTGATTATACATTTCTCACACTACTATAAAACAATGTAAGATTCATGCATTAGAGGAGGATATGGGATTCCAACCCATACACCACTTATTAAGTGATTACTGGTGGTTTTCAAGACCACTGCCTTAGCAATTAGGCTTAATCCTCCTTAATTTAAAGTTACAATATAATTATTCCACTTGTCTGTCAGTGTTAACTCTGTAATAGCATCAATATTTTCAGATGGAATTTCATACATTGTTCCTTCTATAGTTAATATAAAAACTATATCACATGAAGTTTTATCAAATTTTCTAATAATAGATTTTCCAGAAGATCCACCACTATTACATAATCTTACAATATAGTTAGTTTCAGCTTTATTTAAGTGTTGAGTAGTTTTAACTGAAACTCGTTGTAATTTATTATCTTTATCTATTATTAAATCATACTTTTGAGTATCATTTAATGGTAACATAACTGGAATGCAATTAGTTGTATAATAAGCTATTGCTCTTCCTAAACCTAAATTTCCCTAGTGAGACTTATATTCACTAGACCACGGATTTTTTTTCATATATAACATTATTTTTTAAAATTTCAAGTCAGGCCCATTACCACTCTGGCATCCCTCCTACCTATTAATAAGGATTGTGTCTCACATTTGGACTGTCCTTTTCTTTTTCAAGAATATTAAACAGTTCTTTAACTAATTTATCTGAATGATAATTGTCAAAGAAACAAAGAACACTCTCGCAAGTTTCTTCATCATTTACACAAGATACATATTTACCATTATGTTTATATAGAGATATTCTATAATTAGGATAATCATCTATAGTAAACCAATAGCTACGACTTTTTTCAAAAATCAACTCTAGATGTATATTATCTACTTTTGATAATATATCTTCCCATTTAACCCAATCTTCAGTTTCAAAATACTTACAATAATATTTTTTATTGAAAATTAGAAATCCATATATTAGAGTACTAATTATAAGAATTAAAAGGGTGATGAAAATAATTATTTCCATGATTTAATTTCTTTTAATTTGAATATATTATTTGAATATTCAAAAGTAACTTTACGTTCTTTTAAAAGTTCAGAAAATTGTTTATAAAGATGAATATCAATAGTAACTTCACCTTCTTGTAATAGTTTTGCTAAAGATTTAAACATAATATCTCCAGCATCTAATTCTTTTCTTAAATCTTCATTTGATTTATTAATAGGTTCTTTTTTAGCCATAAGGAACTAATTATTTTTGGTTGTTAATTTACAAGATTAATCCTTAAAATAAAATAATACTTGCTGTAAGTCCCTTAATTGTTTACTAAACAACAAGTTGCTGAGTTGTTGTGTTCATAGTCTTGTGATTTGGTTGGGAATACAGGAATCGAACCTGTACGGACAGAACCAAAATCTGTTGCGCTACCATTACGCTAATTCCCAGAACCTTAATTACTCTTCTTCTTCCTTATTAGGTTTACACAAAACTTCAAGGTTAAACTTACGAGTTTCAGAGAACATTGAAGATTTATTCCACATATATTCATACTCTTCTCTTAAAATATCAACCTTGCGAATCATATTAGTGAGAATTTCACGTTCAATACGTGCCATTTCTTTCTCTGCTCGGAATTCTGCGATATCAGTACCAATCCTGTTATCAAAAGTATCCTCAGGAGAACATTTAGCAATACCACGTACTTCAAACTTCTGAAGATAAGTCTTTACCTTATCAGCTTGTTTGCACTTACTTGCATACTTACTAAGTACTTCCTCTTCAAGAAAATTTTGAGGAACAATACCAAATTCAAGAACACATACACAAGTGTTCTTAGTCTCATCTACATAAAATTTCTTGTTAAGAATCTTTTTATACATAATAATATCTATTAAAAATTTTAATTAATTAAAACTTGAGCAGATAACCAGAATCGAACTGGCATCTCCAGCTTGGAAGGCTGGAGCACTAACCATTGTGCTATATCTGCAAAAAATAGTATTATACAACTATAAGCAATATTCCTAATATTATATATATTAAAATCATTAATATTATACAAATATTAACTGATGCTTTATAATAGTTCCAGCCTATATAATTAAACTTTAATAAAAAATTTACGGATTTTATAAACATAAAATCACAAAACTGGCTAAAACTGTTATAATTATATATAATAGTAGAAATACATATACTTATCCACATAAGTGATAAAACAGGAAAAATTCCTATTATAAAATCTAACATCAATAAATATGTAAACGGTATAATAAAGTAATATACTATAATATTAATTTCATTATACGTCATATGTAATTTGTTAGCTAAACTATATAAAATTTCTACAGTTCTATTAAAGATTTTACATATCATACCATGAAATCATTACTTAATAATTCAATATTAATTAATTCTTCTGACCAACCTTCTTTTAATTTCTCTTGACGAAATTCTTCACAGCGTTCTTGTTGAATACTATCACTATTATATATTAGAATTATACATCCAATAATTATAATAGAAAAAATAATAAGTAAAAATGTCATATCTTATATACAATTTTTTACAATTTCTTATTAGGAATAATCGGTTGAGGAATTCTATCTACCTAATAACTAGGAATTACTCTAGGATTATCTAAAACAAAACGTGTAGTTGGAGTCCTTCCTCCCATTACCTTTAATACTTCCATATTATTTAAACCTGGAATATTTTTAGAACCCCATTTCCATATACTTCTAGAGTCTTTAAAAGGCTATAAATCCCAGGTATCTTCTATAATACCTTTAGTACCTCCAGTTTCTGGATTATATGCTAAAATACCAGAAGCTCCGCCTCCAACACCAGCTAAATCATCAACTGTTGTAAAACGTGTGTGGTATACTGGATCTTCAAATGCCTGAGGTTCACTCATCTAATATATATGAGGTTCATAGTTATTTCCACCATATTTCTACCTTATAGTGTTTACTTTATTCATATCAACATTATATGTACCATCAGAATTTTTTACAAAAATAGTACCTTCTTTAGGATCTTTAAACCTTAAAGCTTTACGATACATCATATTACGAAATTCAGCAGCAGCACCTGCAGGCATACCTGTCATAGTTTTAACAGAATTATCAGGAGAAGTTAAAACTTTTAACCAATAGGGATTATTCTTAGGTTTTATAGATAAAGGATTAAAAAAATCAAGAACTACATTACGAAGTTCATTCTTTACAGGTTTTATACCAGTAAAAGTACTTCCTATATCGTTAGAATATCCAAAAGGGTTTTTCTAATTATATAACGCAACTCTTCCTTTATATTGAATTGAAGGATATAATAAACTGGTTGTTAATACATCTCCAGAAGTACCTGTAAGTATTGGAAGAGCATCTCCTAAATGTTGTCCTATAGATTTGCCAGTAAATGGAGTAGTTATATTATTTGTTAATATAGATGGTATAAGTGGTAAAAGTCTATATCCTCCAGCAGCAAGTGTTGAAGCCTGTACAACAGGGTTATTAAATACTCCTTGTAATCCTCCAGAAGGATTATTAGAATCTAGTGTCCATAAAGCATTATCAATCATTTTTTTATATAATGGAGCATTAGAATCATTTCTAGAATTAGTACCCTTATACTCTAACGATAATTCTTTTATTTTTTGTCTTCTTTTATCAACAGCTTCAGTATTACACTTTAAACATCTCCATCTATAAGATTTACCATTTTTATATCTTTTAAAAATAGTCTACCCATGCACTTTACATTTTCTAATTTCTTCCATTTTAAATATTAATTATTAAATTAGTAGTCCAGGTAGGAATCGAACCTACATTTGGCTCTTAATCACTGGCCTTCACAATATCACTATAAGTTACAGGACTATCAATTTATATAAGGACAGTGGATTCGAACCACATACCAAAATCTCTCGACTTTAATACAGCTACCACACCTTAACATCCTTATATAGAGCCTTTTTATTGAAGTTTATGCTCACTATAAAATAAATATCAGTTAACGCATATCTATTTTACTCTTCTCAATTCATGCGTCCATGAAAGCATCTTGCGATGGCAACTTTTGCATTAAAGTTACAAAGATCAAGAAAGGGCCTCCTATCGGATTCGAACCAATGACCTGCTCATTACAAGTGAGCTGCACTACCACTGTGCTAAGGAGGCAACCAAAAAAACAACTCCACTCCATCTCGCCCAATATATTCAAGCTAAAGCCTATGGGAGCATACTTCTTTGCCTAGGATCACTACGCATACTCCATCAAGTACTACGTGGTCTTAATGCTAGCATAACCCGTAGTTCTAATGACAGTTTAAATGCTGGTCTACAGCCATAGAGTTGTTTTATTTGAATTAAATTTTTGTATTATTAACTTTGTTCAATTAATCCTTCGTAAATATCTTCTAGATCTTTAACACGAAAGCTGTCAAATTCAATAGGTTCTTCTACTCCTTCCATTCGGAACCATATAATTCCTTCTGAAGGTTCTTGAAATGCTTGTATAACTGTTGGGAGTTCTAATGAACTTAATCCCATAGCTTCATCTTCACCTATTGTAATATAACAGTCTAGAGGATTTTGTTCATTAGTATGCATTAATAAAGCACTTATTTTATGCCTTAAATCTTCTATTAATACATTTTCAATTTCTGATGATAATCCCATATGTTTATACAGATTTTGTTAAGTTATTAACAACTACTTATTGATGTTCCACAAGTATCAATAGAACAGCTTGATACAGAATGACCACAACTATCTACTGAAGAACTACAACTATCTACTGAAGAACTACAAGAATCAGCAGCACAAGAAATCACACTGGAAGGAGATTGCTTACTAATATGACGTTTGCAAGGATTTTTACATCCAACTCCTTTGCATTCTATAAAAGAATCTTTACTTCTATCTTCAGGGTCATAAATAATAAGAGATTTCTTATTCCAAGAACCAGTTACCATTCCATCAGGATGTACAATAATCTCTTCAAGGAAATTAGAATCATGAGATTCATTATATTCCTTTAATTCCTTCATATTAGACCATGAAAGAGTTACACATGTACCAAGGAAGTTATATGTTTCATAAACATAATAATCCTGAATAACCTGTTCAACAAACTCTCCATGATTAAACATGAGATTTCTAAGATCTAACAGCAAATCATTAATATGTGATTCATCATCCTCAATGATCAAATTCCTAAAAGAAAAGTCATCAACACAACCACGATACTTTACAATAAACTCAATAATATCTTCAAGAGTTTTCATATCGTTAGATACTCCAAGAACACATTGGAGTCTAACCTTAGCATTTGGATGATTTTTCTTAAATGAAATTATATTTGGAGAATCAACAAAATATGAACGGTTAAATACATCTCTATCATCAATACTATGTTTAGATATATTTACCCAACCATTAAAATTAGTAGGAATCTTTTTTAAAAATCTACCATTAGTATTAATGGAAAACAACTTTACATGAAAAGAATTTACTAGATTGACAAGTTCTTTTATATTTACAAATACAGTAGGTTCTCCACCTGTAATAGAAACAGTCTTGAGATGACCTTGCATAGCAAGTTGCAAAAGTACTTCTCCTGTAGAATGCAGTAAGTTTTTTGCATTCTGTGGATTATTCCTTTCAGATTTTTCGATACAAAATGCACAGTTTGCATCACATCTGTCAGTACATTTGATATGAACATGATGTTTCCATTCATCGGAATACATTCTGTATTCTTTATCAAATAATACAATCTTATCTGTAGAAGCTTTTTCAATCTCCTGTTCATTCATTTCAAGAATAGGATCTTGAATAAAGTCTTTTTTATCTATAATACGTTTAAACATATTTTTTAATTTAATCAATCATATAATATTGCTTAATCAAATCTTCATTTTCTTCTAGAAATAGTCGAGCCTGTTCTTCAGTATGAAAAGCAAGAAAGAAATAACAGTTATTAGTGTATCGTTGATAACCAACAGTACTATCAATTCTAGTAATTATATACTTTGTACAATGAGCATAAGACCACTCTACTCCAGTAATAGGACCTCCAAATCGTTCATCATTAGCTATAATCTGACTTAATTCAGCCATAGCTTGTGCCGATCTTGCTTGTTCTTCAGTAGCAAAAATATTACGATTACGTTTAATCCATCTAATAGAAGATTTTTGATGAATTATTCTATTATCATCATCAATATAAAAACCTTTAACATCAGGATCACTATCTTCCCAAGGAATTTCTTGTTTTTTCTTAAAGACAATAATACCTTTATCAAAATCAGATTTTTCTATATCAATTCCAGAATATCCTTCAGGAATTTCAATTAATAACCTATCTGCCATCTTTCTAAGTATTTTAATTTATCTTATACTAATTATTTGTAGCCAACCAGGGAGTCGAACCCTGCTTTACAGATCGAAAATCTGCTGTCCTAGCCGATAGACGAGAAGGCCACTTAACTTAAGTTATACTAAAAGTGAATACACTTTTTATATTTTTATATAATTTATATTTAAGTTTATGCGTCTGTACCCATTGTTCTTTAAATTCATTTAAAGATTCTTCATTGTTATATATACCATCTATATTTATAATAGAGAATACATAATCTTTATCTGATATACTAGATAGAATCCATACTAATTGGCATCCAAATAATATCCAATTAACTACTGGAATACAACAAACTATCATAACTAGTATAACTTCCCAAATAGGATACTTTGGTCTTTTTAACTGCCAGCTCCAGTTATCATTAACTTTAGTTAATGTACCTTCTCTTGTTTTAAACAAGCAAAATTTTAAAAATAGAGCTGCTAAAAATATAATTATACCACTTAAGACATTAAATGTTAGCCAAGACATATTTTAATCATGAAATTTTTTACAATGTAAATGTTTCCAATTTGTATCTTTTGTTACATGTCCTTCGTGGGGACATTTACAAATAGCGTGTTTTGAATAACCACGAATAGGGTCGTAAAAGTTATCACAAGCACCACATCTGTTCTCCCATTCCCAAGGATCCATCTCAAGTTTTACATCAGGATCCTCAAGCACTTCATTAATATCAAGTTTAGGCATATTTAATTATTGCTTTTTCAGTTATAAAACTTGCACTATCAGGATAAAATTCAACATGATTTATTTCAACCTCTATATTAGTACCTATAGTTTGAACATACCCCATAATATATCCATTGTCTTCACAATAATCTTCTATTATTGAAAAAGCATCTGAAGTATGCTGTACTTCATAAGTTGTATTATTTAGAACTAATTTCATCTTTTACTTGTTTTTTAACTCTTTCACCAACACCTTGAATATTAGTATACAATGATTCACAAAAATCATCTAAATCGTCTTGAGTTATATATTCAGTAGCTAAAGTTTCTAATCGTTCTATATCTTTTTCATTAAAAGATACACGTCTATTTAAAGTAAGTAAAGTAATGAGACCTTTATTTTGGGAGTCTTCAAGTTTACTAAAATCTTCCTTTAAAGAAACTACATTAGAATTTATTACTTTAATTTTATTTAATAGATAAAAACAGATTATCAATGCTAATATTGCAACTATAGATATAATTATTGTATAAATCATACTATCTTACTTTTTGGAAAATTTGTATGAAATGCTAATTTATTTATACCATCCCTAAGTTTAGAGATAATTTCTCCTTGATCAGAAATCTTTGCTTCAAGTTTTCTTACTTTAGAATTAAGATCGTCATTATCTTTAACTAAGATATTAATATATCTATTAAGAAAATCCAATCTTTCTTCTATATCCATTCTCTTTTTGTCATGCCAGAAAAATCCAGCTAATAAACTAATTACTACACCAATAGTTATTGCTAGTAAAGGTTCCATAATATAAAAAATTTTAAGTGCTCCCACTAGGACTTGAACCTAGAACCTCCTGTGTATAAGACAGCTGCGCTAACCGATTGCGCCATAGGAGCAATTAATAAATATTAATAAACTCGTTTTACGTATTTGATATTAGTTGAAACATAACAATCACAAACCATAGAACTTTCCCAAAGGCCTTCAAAATAAGGAGTTTCATCTGGAATTATACATTCTATTACTGCTGGACATAAGTAGCCCCAACTTTTAGCAACTGCAATAGCATCTTCTTTTGATTTAAAAGAATGTATAAACCCACCACCAACTGAATGTCCAATACGTACATTTTCTTCAATTAATTGTTTAGTTAAAGTTGGAGAACCTACATATTCTTTTCCAATTTTAACAACAGAATTATAAAAACAAGTTTTATATTTCTTTTTAAGATGTAATTTATGTAAGAGTACATCTTTAAGAGTACTTTTAAAAGGAAGTTTTACTACCTTATAACAAACAACACCATGAGATATATGCATCTCAGAAGTTACTCTTGTACACATGTTTTTAAAGTAAAATAATATTAATAAATAAAAACTCTTAAGGACATTTCTATTTTAATTGGAAAACATCCCAAAAGCCAATAAAAGAAATGTTTTAAAAATTAAACATAAACTAAACAAACGCTTTTAAGTAAAATACTTTATTGTTTGCTGTAAGAGTTTTCGTTGTTAAGAAGCTTTACAATGAGTTTTTAATATTACGATAGAACTCATCAGAAACTATATAATCACCTTTGATTCATGTTACTAAATTAAAGAATGATTTTGCTGTAAAAGCTTCCATTGTACCTGCCCACACATTTTTAGGCCTAAATAATGGTGGGATATATCGTAATCGAGCAAGACATCTTATACAGATGCCTTGCAAAATTACAACATATATTTATTCTAGACAAATAATTTGTCAAGAATTTCTTGGTCAAGAGCTGCTTGCATCAACTCTTCTGCAGTCTTAGGCTGCTTCTTTTGCTTTTTCTCATACTCTCCTCCCATAAGGAATGAAATGACAGCAGGGTCATATCCAGAGATGTAAAAGAAATTAGGAGCATCAGCACTATCTTCGAACTTTACCGAAGGTTTTCCATAATACCCATTGGGAATGTCCCAAAGAATAATTTGGAAATTATTCACATATTCTTCAGAAAATCCTGCTTGACGCAAGATTCCCAAGAATGCATGAAAGTTTGTAGTGTGATCGGGTACATCTCTCCAGCTATTGACTGGATCAAATTCACCATCACTAAAACAAACAATACCTGTCGGCATCTCAGATTCAGAAATACCTTCTTGTTTTGCACTAACAAAAATGTTAGCAACTTTCAAGAAATCAGTATTTCCAACATAACTTGAAGCATCATTCAAGTACTTCTCAGTAGTTGTAGATCCTTTAAAGATATGCATCTGAGCAGTGTGATTGAACTCTATCCAAGCATCCTTGAAAGGCCCATCAAGGAATTGCGAAAGATAAAGTGCCAAAGACTTTGCTACATGATTAGCAGAAAATTTCTGTCCAGGGATCAATGCAGACATAGAACCAGAAGTGTCACGAACTGCAATGAGTCGTGAGTCTGTATTAACTCCGTCTTTACCAACATTAAGAAGTCTTTCAAACTTCTTATTGACAGTAACCTCAGTTACTCTGGGCAAATTTCTTTTCTGCCTAAAACCATCAGGACAAACTTCATAGAGAGGCTTAAGAATAATGTGAGGATACTCAGTAGTATTCACATCTTCTTGTTTATCAAGCCATTCAATGAATTTGTCTTCAAGGTTATGTCTTTCAAGGAAAGTTGTTCCATCACTACGTACAGTGGTGAGTTTCTTTTCCTTAGACCATGTAGTCTTTCTAAGTTTATGCACAGTGTATCTGGGGTGCGTAAACATAGTAAGAGCTCCGCTAGGAACTTTATCAAAATCAATGTCTTGATACTGTTCCTCAGCAATCTGTCGCTGCCAAGTATGAGCAGTACCAGAAGCTTTAAGCTTACGATACTCCTTCATTGCAGATTTATTAGCAGGAAACATCTTCCAACTAATCCAACGAGCAATAACATTATTGGCTTTAGCAACATCAGTGGTAGCCTTACTATTTGTGCGTGGGGTCGGCATAAACTTCAGTACAAGATTACGAGTAGAATCATTCTCAAGAAGAGAGATAATTACTTCGTACATCTTATTCCAATTCAACTCACGATTTTGCCAACCGTTTTTGATAAAATCATAACGGAGAAGGGCAAAAATATCACGAGGAGAACCAATTTCTACAAAAATATCGATGTTTTTATAGAAAGTTTCAGGATGATTGGATGCAAGCCACATCATCCTATGGATGTACTCCTTACGAAGACCTTGTCCACGTTGAACCGATTTGGTTTTATGGATATGAGTCTCTTTGCGAGTAATGATTCGAAGATACCCCAGCATCTTTAGAGCCATTTCAGGACAAGTTAACCATTCTTTCTGAATGGTAGATGCTGATTCTTCATATGAACGATTTAAGTACAGCCCCATAGAGCTAAAATCATCCACAAACACATTGAGACTTGTTGAGTACTTTAAAGCACCATTACCAGACTCAGTTTCAGCAGCCTTTTTGAGGCCATTCTTAATGAATTCGTTCATAGTTTTTATTTATTTGAGATTAGTATTTCTTTATAGGTTATAATGATTGGGCTATCACGCAAAGCAATAATTCTACATTCGTAAAAATCACCGTTTGGTAGTGAGCCCAGTAATACTTCCCACTGATCGAAATCTTTGATATCAATTCCGAAATCTTGGAAAGACCTTGTAAAACATGCTCCTTCGTTGATATCATATTCATAGATTTTCTCTTTTGTATTAGTAGGATTAAGTATATCTTGTGAAGTTATAATTACTCTTCGCATAGATTTAAATCTTTCACAAACTTCTCAATCCAGGCTTCAACATCGAATCCTGCAGACAAAGTTTGCAAAGTAAGTTTACGCTGTACTTCCTCATAGTTTGGAACGTGGGGTAACTTCTTATCAACTATCTCATCAATGAAAGAGTTCTTTTGAAAGTCTACATATTCAGGACTAGAAATACTCCAGGGGAAAAGGTCATTACCAATTTCCTTATTAGAAATCTTATTAACCTTTGCCCTTAATTCTGAAATTTTACTTTCAATTTCATTTTTCTTGTAAACCAGTTCTTTTATTTCCTCACAACTGTCGATAAGTTCTTCCTGCTTCTTAGTAAAAGTGAGATTTTCTTTAATTTTCTTCTTTAATTCTTCTACTTTCTTACCAACTTCTTCCAATACTGTATCTACTACAGCCTGAATCTGATATTTCTTCCAATCCATAATCTATTAATTTATTTTAATTCTTGAGTTTAAAAATAATTATATAGGTAGTCCTTAAAAAGACTACCTATATATTATATATAATATTTTATATTAACTAGTATTAGCACTAAAGGGGGACCATTGTAAAAATCTGGTCAGGGTCATTTTGGTTCTCATTTTGTACTCTCTCGAGAGCTTTATCTGGAGTAGAAAATACTGCTACAAGAATTCCACTTGTAGCATTAAGCACACCAAATCGCATTGCTTTAATCTTCGCTATTGATATTCTTAATGAAATCCTGAATCTCCTTAAGAATCTGGCTCTTATCAGGTCCCATTTTGAAAGACCTTACTTCCGAGTTCAAATAATCCTTAAGAGCTTCCCTTGCAGAAAGAATTCCCATCATAATGCAAATATGCAAATCATCAGGGATATTCACATATTCAAGAAGTTTCCTGTACAAAGAAGCATTATCCTTAGGCTTGGGGTCTCCTACCATAACAGCTACAGTATTTGCTATTATAGCAACTTCTTTTGCAGTAAAAGTACGGCCATTATTCTCTACTTTAGGATTCGTAATAGCTTCAAACAATCTTTCCTCAATTAAATCTTGTGTCATAATTTTTATAAAATTTATAATTAATACTAAAGTTATTTTTATTATACTACAGGTATAACTTTTCCCATAAAAGAATTAGTTGAATTATCTAAATCTTCATACCTCATATAAAATGATAAAGGTATAACACTAAGTTCTTCGCAAAAACTGAATATTTCATCTAAATC
Organism: Lachnospira sp.; assembly: GCF_016290755.1. Classification (NCBI taxonomy): domain Bacteria; kingdom Bacillati; phylum Bacillota; class Clostridia; order Lachnospirales; family Lachnospiraceae; genus Lachnospira; species Lachnospira sp. Next base: position 36,010 of record NZ_JAEEVD010000001.1, on the reverse strand, counting down.
TTCCTTAGGGATTCGATGATCTGCAACAATAACATTTGCTTTATCCTCAGTAAAACCCTCAGAATCTACATGTCCTAATCCTATATAGGTTATACATTTATTAAAAGATTCTTCTAGATTTTTAATAGTAGATTCATCAATTCCATTTGGAATTAATATAATTACAGTGCATAAAGTATCCTTACCTAAAGGATCCAAAGAATGTTTATTCTTTGCAAAATCTAATTTTTCCATAAAATATCTAATAAAATATTATACAAAATAAAGGGAGGATATAATATCCTCCCAAAACCGATTTATTAACTTTTATTTACCTAAGTCGATTGCGGACTTAGAGCCCCTCATGACCTAAAAGTCGTCACTCTCGGGTATAGTTTTTTTAATTTTTTAGAATTGTAATTTAGTGGCGATGGGCAGATTTGCACTGCCGTTCTCCCAACCTATAATATAGCATGTCGGGCGAGATAGTCTACTTCTCCACATCGCAAAAATATTATTATTTATTTAAAATCCGTGTAGATTCAGTTACAGGTAAATTAAAATTAGGAATTCCTGGACCAGACGTAGGAATATAAATAACAGTTTTATCATTCAAATTACCCTGTTGCCTTACCCATAAATACTGAATATATGTAGGTGTGATACTACCATTTTCAATTTCAATGGCTTTTGCAGCACCCTTTGCACGTTCAATCTCAGCTTGGGCATTAAGCTTTTCTGCTTCGAGATTAGCCTTAGCTTCTTCTACTTTAATACGACGATTTTGTTCTGCTTTAGCAAATTCTGCTTTACCAGACATTTCTTGTTCCCAGACTTTATATCTAGGACAGCCAAATGCCAGACCGCAAATAAAAGCAGCACAAACTAATAGGACAGAAAGTCCACTAAGAAATTTTCCAAAACTACCCATAATTATTCTTTTGTATTAAGTACATATTCAATACAACAATCAAAGCCTGTTTTAAAAGCTCCTTGAATTCCCTTTATGATGAAGTCAACTTTTTCTTCATCAAATATCATGTTGAGGGTTTTCTTAATTCCTATTTCTACAATTGAGGCATTAAAGACCTTAAGAGCCATTTCTTCAGCAAACTTAAGTTCTTTTTCAGTGAATTTGTCTGAAGTTGTGGGTTGTTCCATAACTGCAGCCTTTTCAATGCAATCCCAGCCACATTCAATAATCTCTTCACCTTTATCGTTAATGAAACTATAACCTCCATCTTCATCAATATTACTGATGGTTACTGTTTCACCTTTCTCAAAAATTATTCCTGCCATACAGGAACACGTACGAGATAAAACTACTTTTTGTCCTATGTTATATTCACTCTTCATTTGTTATATATATTTGTATATTTTTATTATTCAGTTCACAAGGAGATTCTGTATTATTTTTAATAATAATTTTATAAGGAATACAAAGATTCCAATATGAGTACATTAACTCTTTTACCAATTCGTCTTCTTCATAATAATAAACAGTTTCATTATCAATGTTTTTAATAATAATTATAGGAACTTCTTCTTTAGTTTGTCCAAAGAAAAGTTGATATGTTGAATTAGCTGGAATTTTAACATCAGGATATCCAACAAAATATTCATTAGATATCCTGATGTTTACTGGAAAATCTAAACCTCTCATAAACTATTCTATATTAACTACACCTTTAGAAAAGGCTTCTAGAACAGCTTCCTTAAGTATTTTCCCATCTAGTCTTTCATCTGCAAGTTTAATTAAACTTACAAAAAGTTTAACCATTTGCTCTTCATTACCTAAAAAAGTAGCATTTGCAGTTAAACCATTTGGTGCGATAGTCGCTACAAATACTGTAGAACTCTCTTCGTTAGATTGTTCTAACAAAGATCTTACAGTATCCATTACATCACTATACATAAATATAACTATTCTTTAAAAAGTTCTTCTCTAGTTAACGCTTCTAACATAACTCTAATTAACGATTCACAAGCACATCTCCTCTGAAAAGGTTCTGAAGAGTTAACTGACGAATCAATTAAATTTTGTATTAATTCGTTAGTAGTTTTTAATATAATTGAATCATGTTTAGAGTAATTGGGAATATATTTCAGAATATCTGTTGCTAAAAGTTTTTGATATTCAGAAAACCAATTAATATTCTCATTTATAGTTAAGCACATAGCTCCTATGACAGAAACTGAATTATCATCCAAATGAGTTATCATAGGAACTTTTACAAATTTCTTTTCTTGTTCTTTTACAAGTTTATCTTCTTTTTTAAGAAATTTAATCATAAAAAAGGTTATAATTAAAACAATAGTTACTATTAGCGGTATCATTTATTATTATTTTTTAAATAATTATAAACACTTCTAGGAATAATTGTCCATTCATCACTACGATCAAGTCTGATATAGACTTTTTCCTCTCCATTTTCACTAAAGAAGATTACAGAATTTCCCCAAGTATAATTAGGAGTACCGTCTTCATTTAAAAGATGTTCTTCTGTACAATATTCGTTTTTATTAAGAAGAGGTAAAACGAATTTTACCATATCTCGAATATCAATTGTTACTTCATGCTGAGTACGAATCCAATTAGAACACCAAGCAGATGGACCATCAACTGTAAGAGAACCATTAGTTTGAATACCACTGTTACCTACAAACCTTACATAATCATGAGCAACCCTAATAGATTGCTCATTTCTCATATCATGAGGTTCAAGTTCAATCTCAAACTTAGTATCTGATAATTGTTTAGTTATTTTCATATTTTTAATTAATTTTTATATCACCTCTTTTTCTACCTGACATAGCAGATGAATAAGTATGAATACTAGTATAACCAAGCTTTTTAGCCATTTCAGGCTTCATACCAATAGGAGCACCTTCACCTTCTTTACGATTATACTTAACAATCTTCTTCAAATTTTCTTCGATATCACTATCTAAAATATTAAATCTTGAGATAGAATGCCAAGCACTACTAAAATCAATTTCTTCATTATTGTCTAGCCACAAAAGACTAACTTCAGAATTACTCCCATTTTGGAAAGCCTGTAAAGAAGTGAACTCTACAATAGCTTTTTTTCCAGTTGTTTTATCTTGAATTAAAGTTCCAGGAACAATATTTTTATTTGCCATAATTATAAAAAATAAAAAATTAATAGATCCTATAACCAACCAAGTTTTTCGTAAATATAATTATACTTAGGATTATGGTTAGTTCTGTTTAACATAACATTTTTAAATCCATCAGGACTAAACCTTGGATATTTTTTACAGAAAAGTCTCCAACCATTCTCTGTTTGTTTAACAGAATTAATCCAAGTTTCAACTGAACATGTGCTGGGATCAGGAATTCTTGATACGCATTCATCAAGAAGGGCCTGACAAGTATCTACCATAGAAGCCTCATTAAAAGCGCCTTCTTCAAATATTTCTGCAAGTTTATCGTCGAGAAACATAATTATTTTCTTTTAAATGGTTTATTACGTTTTCTATAACGCATTCCATACTCTCTAGGAGTAATGATAGGTTGGGTATATAGCAAATCTTTAAAATCATTATAAAAATCTGCATAAGGATTGACTAATTCAAGTGTCATATTTATAAAAAATAATAAATATTATTAATTAATCATCAGTTAATACCTTAGAAAACATTAGAAAGCATGACTTTTAAATATAAAGCTATCATTTCCTCAAAAGGTACTTCTACAAAATCAGAGGCATTATGCCAAGCAGAACAATGACCTTTTTGATCACCATCTTTTAACCACATAATAGAGAGACTTTCATAATCATCTCCACCAAACTCATCAGCATAAGAGTATTGAACAACTCCATGTTGACGAGTATCTTTTTGCATTACAAGAGTTCCAGGTAAAAACCTATTATCTTTACTCTTTTTTGTTTTCTTTGCCATAATTGTAAATATAAAAATTAATAAAATAGTAGTTTAGCCAGGAATCGAACCTGGGCTCCATCCTTATAAGGGATGTACCATTGCCTGTTAATTCAGGTGCTAAGAAATAGTCTTCTCTTTTCCACTACATCACTAAACTAATACAATGATAAATTGTTACAATCAATTTATCAAAGGGTATGCATAGCGACTATACTATGCACACCAATTTATCATGAAATTACTTCTCTTCTTCAGGTTCATCAAGTTCCTCAAAGAGATACTTCTCAATACGCTTAAGCTGATCGATTTCAGCCTGAGCATCATCTTTCTCAGTGAGGGCTTCAGAGATACCAGAGATAAGATCCTGAGCATCAGAATCTACATCGAAATCACTAAGCAATGTATTCAGTGTATCATCTGCCTTAGCCATCTTTTCCTCTGAATTAATAATGGCCACTTCAATACACTTCTTGATCCTCTTTACTTTAGCATCGTTTTGCTTGCACTCAAGCTTGTTCATAAGAGCAAGCATAATTCTAGGCTTCTGCATAATAAAATAATTTTAAAATATTAATAAATTACAAACTAAAATCAAACTGTATTTTTCTCTTTTTATGAAAAGAAATTTTTGTTTTAGATTTCTTATTCTTTGATTTGGTTGATGTTTCAAACATAGAAGAAGCCCAAGACCAAATACTACCTTCTAATTTATATTTGAATCCATCATCAGGTATTGTACCTGGAGGACAAATAGAAGGTTCTAATAGTATAATTTTGAAGGTTTCTCCTGATAATTCTACCATTTTATCATTAAGTCCATGTCTGTAATGATCATTATCCTTCAGTGATAACTGTTTTATCTTAACAGTATCTCCAACTTTATATAACGGTTCCATTTTTTATAAATTTAAAATTAATAAAAATTAGCTGCCCTCGGTAGGACTCGAACCTACACCCTTAGTATAGTTATTATCACCCTATACCAAATCTCAACCTTGTTCCCTTTTATATAAATATCTTATAAAGATATTTACTATGACTATACCACTAATAGTCAAGGGTTTCGAGGGATGTGGACATGTACGTACATAACGTAAGAGCCTTGCCTACAAGTGATAATTGTAGATGGGGAATTGCGTTTTACACCAAAAACTTTATACTTAAATATTAATCTGACTCTCTCTTGTACTTTGAGCCACCAGATAGTACATATTAGACCTTAAACATCAAGACAGACGTTGTTTTTGTCTTGGCAACCCTAGTTGCATTGTAGTAATATTCCTATAAAGAAAAACTCGGTGTCCTCAACGTCTTGGAATGAGTTGAGTTTTTAAGTGAGGGTTTCTCAATTATACTCTTTTCCCACAAGTAGAGTTAGAATTCTATGTCATAAATATCTCTAATTTTAAGATATTTCTGACCATCTAAACGAGTAATACAGCACGAACAAATAGTCATTATTTGTTTTAATGTGAGAGGATCCCCCTTCAATAAGAAAGAACTATCTGTAGAAACAACAATTGCAATAGCAGTATCTTCGTGCTCTGCTTCTTTTATTTCTCCTTTTACTTCTATAGTAAAATTCAATTTATTAAATCTCAGTATCATTGTTTTAAAAATTTATAGTTAATAAATAGTTCAAGAGATTGGATTTGAACCAACAACCTTTCGTAATCAACGAACGCTCTCCCCAGACTGAGCTACTCTTGAAAAATAAGAATATGAGTGATTAGTTCATATCTTACAAAATACTAAAATTTACATATAATAACACATTAATGGCTCCTACCATTAAGTATCTCCAAACTATACGTTGTGTAATCCTGTAAAAATTAGTATTATAATGTCTGTCTATTCCAGACTGCCAACACCTATCTATTTATTATACTGTGATTGTGTGTCTCACAGTTGGGCATATTTAAAGACCCCTTTCCCAAAATGGTCCATCTAAAGATTTATCTACTTCAGTCTCCTTCGACACGCACTCTTTTTAACTCCCACAACCTTCCCTAGGCCAAAATAGGAAGGAAAGAGTATCTGAGGATTCGGACCTCAGCCAGCACTACGTTTTTTCATAAATAAATCAAATCTAGGGACTTGGTCTCGTCACCCTAGTGTATGGCTTAGTACCACCCGCCACTTTAGAAGGTTTCTATTCTGCCCTTAGTTCCACCTACAAGTATCTAAGAACGCTCCTGATTGCCATCACAGGACTAGGCATAGTCTTATTTATACTCACACTATGATACCGAGTAGCATTTTTAGTCCTTTATGGAGATTATACTCGCCACGTATAATCGAGATAGTTCGCGCGTGCAGGATGCCCTCCCCTACAACTATCCCCGAGTCTTATTCTGCGGTGCATTCAGAATAAAACTTATATAATATCTGCCCGATACTATATAACCAGAGGTGACCTGGATTTACAACTCCTATAAGTAAGGAAAAAATAATTTACAATCACAAATTGGGATTTGCAATTGTAAATTTACAAATGAAAATTGTGTTTACTTTTGTAAACAATTTAAAAAAGAAATTCTGTCATATTAAACAGCATAGCAAATATGGGATATGAGCTACTGGCATCTTTCAGCTGTTATATGCCATATTCCATCATTATAAAAAATAGTTTACAAATGCAAATTGTTTACAAATGCAAATTTAGAAATGCAAACAATTTACAAATGTAAATAGTTGAAAAGTATTTTATTATTAATAAACCCAATTAATACATAAATAATATCCATTGGGTTTCTTATCCAGAAGAGCATATATATACCGTCCTTCTGGAAGTTCAGAATGGTTAATAACAGGGTAAACCCCGCTCTCACCCGAGAGCGAGGTACCTTGTTTTATACCACGTACTGTGATTGGCATAGCCTAAGATTAGGCTACGTCAATCTGCCAAACGGTTTGCTCGCCCTCGCGGTCGGGCCTACCGTTAAATCCACGGATAATGGTCTTCACACGCTTGGGGTTGCTGAAGGTCAGAGTCTTACCAGCCAACTTAGACCAAATCTCCTGATTGGTCTCACAGTCAGCAATCAGATCAACAGCAGAACCACTGGTCTGAACCTCAACCTGAGTCTCGCGGTCGCGCACAAACTTGCACAACGTACCGCAGAACAACTCCTTCACGCTCTGCTTACCGTCCTTGTCAGTGCACAAACAATGAGCACGCAGAACAGGATCACCACCCTTATTGATAGGCAGTGCGAGCCACTTGTCCTTGTCCTCGGGATGAGCAGTGTCGGTAGGCAGATAAGGCACCTGTACCTTATCACCATCGTGGAATGTCGAAGCATCCAGGCTCCTGCGACGAGGCTTGTTATCAACAGCAAATGCGGCTTCACCGCTCACGAGAGGCTTGCCATTATTGATAGCAGTAGCCTCGGCACGACGCTTCTGGGCGTCAAACAAATTAGTTCCTTCCATAATAAATTTTAAAGGATTAAGTTTATAAAAAAATGTTACTGGTCAGCCTTTCCTGACGGTCAGATAATTAATAGTCCGCAATACATACGGTTTACACTACTAATATCAAATACATATAAAAGATGTAGAAATAACTACTAAGGCCCTTGATGGGCTGTGTCGCACTCCCTGGGTGCGAACCAGGGCACAGCCGTTACTGTCACACTTAGGTAGTGACCGACCTGACTAAAAACAGTTCAATTAATTCAAAAAATTACTAAAGATGTAAAAATAACTACTAGGGTGAAACGAAGTGAAACCCCCATAAAAAGGGGGTTCACTCCGTAAGGTGACTTACGCCACCGAAGAGTCGGTTAGACTTCTTCGATGACGTAAATCATAGTGTCGCGGGTAGTCACCATACCGTCACGGGTACGGGACTTGATGGTCTCGCGCTTCTCGCTGGTGACCTTGAAGGTCTTGCCAAACAAGGCGCTCCAAAACTCACCTGAGGTCACACACACCTGTGCAAGGTCCTGGGCGGTGCGACCGTCTTTGAGTTTGGTCACCGTGCTCACGGAAGTGCCGTCGGGCCTAATGCCTGTCTTGGCGAAGGTCCCGCAGAACACTTCGACAGGAATCTCGGCACCGTCACGCTGAACCTTGGCGAGCAAGCGCAGTACGGGCTTACCACCTTGACTGAGCGGGGCAGCGAGCCACTGGTCAGACTCCTGACTTGCAGGAACCTGGAACGTATCGTCCTTGTGAAGACGGATGCGTTCAGGGTCACGCGGGGGCCTGCCACCGCCACCTGCGGCAAATGCCTGCTGTGAGGTTACACACGAGCCGCCATTGCGGACGGCAGCCTGCTCTGCCTGACGGCGAGCGATTGCAAATAAATCAGTAGATTCCATTGGGATTACGTATTATTTGTTAATAAAAAGTTAATAAAATCATATATTTATATTAGATTTAAAAATAACTACTATGTCCAGCCCAACAACAACCCACAAATGTGGGTGTTGTTAGACGAGCGACGATGGGTTAGAAGCGTGCAACTTCAAGACCCCATTCTTCTGCTTCGCAGAGAGAGGTGTTCTTGGTAGTTGTGCGCCAGCATTCGTATGCGATAGGATGTTCATCATCCTTCTCGCCCACACCAGCGTAGATGTCGTTGGCTTTCTCACATTTCGTGGCCTTCTCTTCGGACTCGACCCAGCGAGTACGACGATAAGCCACAGGAATGGTGATATAGCCATTCGGCTCAACGTGAATCTTGCCCTGCAAGCGGACATCTTCAGAGCGTTCTTGAGTTGCCTTGGCAAGTCGAGACTGGAACTTGTTCTGGTCAACGACTTCAGCAGCGAAAGGCACGCCTTCGACAAGTCCGTTGACACAATCGTCAGGAATAAGCATGGCAATGCGTTCTGCGAGGTGTTCAACGGCTGGCTTATCAGTGTCAACGGCCTGCTGCATCAAGCCAGCAATAGCGATGGAAACGATAGTTTTCATAAGCGTTAATTTTAAAAAATTAATAAATCACATACATATATGAGGTTTAAAAATAACTACTAGAACCCAAACTCCCAAACCCCAATTAAGGGGTTGAGAGCGTGAATGATTACGAGAATGTGTGAAGGCCCTTCTCAACGCTAAAGAAACGCCAAAAATTGCCCTTAGCACTTCTTCCCCAATGGTACTTGAGGGTGCAGTGCTGAAGTTCCTTGAGAGCGGCTTCTTCGCTTGCAAAGTGATGCTTGACAGTTTCTCCGATAGAATTCCTGGTCAGAATCTCGGTCCCGAACAAGAAATTCAGAGACATTAAACCTTGCTTGCGAAGGCAACCCTGTTCAATGATAACAGGAATGCCTAAGATAGGACGTTCATAGCCCCTACGAGGGTCAAAGACTTCCACTTGCTGAGGCTCATCACTGGTAATCTGAACAATGGCACCATTCTTGGGCCACAGAATTTCTAATGTTTCCATATCGATACGAATTAAAATGTTAATAAATCACATATATAAAATGTATGTGAAAATAACTACTAGAACCGAACAAAACCTAAACCCACGAATGTGGGTTAGGTTTGTAAGTCAGAAGACGGGACAAAGCGTCAGGTTGGGGTCAATGCGACCTGTTTCCTTGTTCTCAGCATAGTCACGGCATTCCTGCTCGCTTCCGCTGAAAACTTCGATGCCATTGTTCACATCAATTACAGCCCAAGGCTGCATTTGCTTGCTCGGTCTCTGATTCATAATGGGATTTTCCATAATCGTACGAATTTAGGAATTAATAAACGTTAATAAATCAAATAGATATATTAGATGTAGAAAAAACTACTAGACCGCAGGGGAAAACTAAAAAATATTTTGATTGACCCCCCCTGGGGGTGGGTCTTCAAAATCGATTTCATTTTCCATTTCGAGGAGGGCGGGGGTCTTCTGTACTACTGTACTTTCCCTTACATAATATCAATAATTTTTTTGTTTTATAAATTTTTATTATATTTGCAAAAAAATTTTAATTATGGACTGGAATAAAATATAGAAAATTGCAAATCTAGTGAGTCTTTATAAAAAAGGAAGTAAGATTCACATTAAAAAAGAAAATCGTGGTAAATTTACATCTTATTGTGGTGGTAAAGTAACAGATGCCTGCATTAAGAAAGCTAAAGCAAGTGGTAACCCAACTTTAGTTAAAAGAGCAACTTTTGCAGAGAATGCCCGTAAGTGGAAACATTAACATCATTTAACACAAATAATTTTTACACATTATATATAATATATATCTTTGTAGTGTTAAAAATTTAAAGACATGAATTATATAAAGGAATTAGAAAAATTATTGGATTCATATAATCGATAGCATTCAGAAGTTTATAATAAAATGTTATTTTCTCTTGCTTAGGATATTATGAAAATGTTAACAGATGATGAACTTACTAAGATATACGAAAAAGAAAATGAATTATTTAGTTTCTTATCTTCTCAACGTGAAGAAGATATATTATAGAGACCTGATTTAATTCAAAAAGCTATAGATACATTTGCAGAATATCTAAGAAATAAAGACATAACTTTTGAAGATTTTCAACAAATGGAACTCTCTGAAGTTAATGAATATGTGTCTAACTTTATAAAAAATAAAGATTAGAAAACATTTGATGCTATTCTACAATTAAAAAAGAGTCTTCAATAAAGACTCTAATTATTCTCCTCTGGTGTAATGGTTAGCACTGCGGTCTCTAAAACCGTAGGTCAAAGTTCGAATCTTTGGGGGAGGACTATGACAACAGAAGAACAAAAAATACAAGAAGAACAGCAGATAATGCAAACATTTATAATTAACAGTAATAATTCTATTAATTTATGTATGCAATTATACGAGTTTGCTGTACAACACAATTTACAAAATACTCAAGTATTTATAAATTGGCAAGATAGATTAAATAAAATATCTGTGATGTATCCTAACATAATAGATATTACAAATATTCAAGATACTCAAGAAACAATTAAAATTAATGACGATGGTAGACAAAATCAAAACTCTTAAAAATTTAAACAAAAAGTTTCCTCGATTCCAATTGGAAACACTATTAACAATTATGGATTGCATTGAAGATGAAATTAACATCTTCCCAATCAACACAATCGCTAACACTAATGATACTGTTTTAAAACCACCTTTTAATCCTACTTGTGAAGTAAGTAATAAAGTATGTTCAACTACTAATAATTATAATCCGAATTCAACTCTAACAGCTGAACTACCTATTGAACAAGTAAACAATAATGCTAATTATATAGGATATTGCAGTATGTCAGAGACCACTCCAGATGGCACAGTATACAAAATAACAGCGAAAAATGATAATGGTCATGAGGAATGCCATGCATATGTTAATGATGAAGAAGTTGGTATAGAATTTCCTCCTAAAAGTAAAAAGTGTCCTCATCTATGTGATAAAACATCTTGTAAAATAAATATCTTAACAGAAGAGGATAGTGAAGATTATGAAGAAGATTGTGAATATGATAATGATGATGAGTATGATGACATCTTTGAAAAAATCACTAGGAGCACTTATTGAAGAGCAAGTTAAACGTCTAGAATTATTAGATGGAATAACAGAAATTTATATAAACTCTAAGGAGTTTCAAAATTTAAATCCAAAAGAACGAGAACTTGTTTATAAATTAAAAGCAACTCAAAAAGAACTTTTAAATACTATAGATAAATATATTAAGTATTAAAACAAAAAACCCTGACTCAGTTAAGAGCCAGGGTTTATTTTTTATATAAGACTTAAGTATTTCTCTAAGGTGGTACATCACCACTATCAAAACCAGGTTCATCATTTTCTCCAGGTGCTTCTGAAGGATTATTTTCTTGTTTCTCACCAACTGAAACTTCCTTTAAAGAAAGGCCAAATGTATGATAACCTACATACTTATCTTTAAATAATTTTTTTACACTCATTTTTTACTTAAATAATTTATAATACCCTATTTATCTATATCTACTAATAAATCAATTCCTTCTTCAGAAGTTCCCCATCTTAAGTCTTCTTTATTATCATGGAAAAAATGTTCTACTAAAACAGATGGGCAATTAGAATTTTTAATTATATAAAAATTACTTTCATAATCATGATCTCCATCTACCATATCCTACCTTACAGGAATACTCTTGAGCTTACTTTTAGCTACTTTCCAGATTTCTTCTGCTAGTTTGTCAGAGTTATTCTAACCTTTAGTGGTCCAGATTGACCATCCTCTAGCATTCATCCATTTACCATTTCCTGCAGCATTAGAATGGCAGGATATTAATATACATTTTCCAGCTCCAAATTGTTTACACCATTTGTTAATACGTGCAACACGTGTTGACAAAGGTACATCTGAGTTTTCAGTTACAACTTCATATACATCATAACCTGCATTCTCTAAAGCAGTTTTTAATCTTTTACCTAACTTACGATTACCTTGCCATTCTTTAAAACCATCAGGACTACCTTTAACATTTCCTGGTTTAGTATTTCCATGACCGTAATCTATTAAAATTTTATATTTACTCATCTTCTAGGATTAACTTTTCTAGGTTTACTATTTCTATTATCTCTAGGATGTATTCTAGGATTAGGATTTCTTTTATGAATTCTATTATAAGAATACCTGTAATAATATCTTGGTCTATATACACCATAATATCTTGGATAATCATATACTACATAGGTAGTCGGTACTTCAGTATATACTACAGTATCTGGAATATATTCTCCACAACTAGAGAGTACCATTAATATTAATCCAACTAAAATTAAATTAATTTTCTTTAAACTTTTCATATATTATCCTAGCCATTTGTTGCCTATTACTATAATTCTTTGATTTTGGTCTTTCATAGTACTTAGCAAAATTTCTAGCAGCTTTTTCTGGAGTACTATTATCTGCAAGTTTAAAATTATCTTGCATATAAGCAAGTTTACCAGTTTCTTTACATAATAACCAATTACTTAAATGTAATAATTGGGTATCTTTATTAAAGCTACCATACTTAGATACTATCAGTTTTTGTAAAGTCCTATTCATTTGTACGTAACCAGCATGTCCAGATTTGTTTCTTATTGAACTACTAAAGTTACTTTCTATTGACATATTACCCATAACACCAGCAATTATATTTTCATCAATTCCTTGATTTTTAAAATAGTTCCATATATGGGTCATATTTTCAATATTACTAAATCTTTTATTTTTTGAAACAAATTCTGTTTTATTATCTACTGGCATACTATCCATATGTAATGGATTTAATAAAAACAATACTATTACTAAACTTATTACTTTCTTCATTTATTAATTGTTTAAGTTAATATTTGAAAGAAAGTCAAACATAAAAATATTTTAAAAATTCTCAGGTTATTGGCCTGAACCCAAGAAGTATTGCTTATCTTTTGATAAGTAGTTGACTTCCTAACTTTTATCTTATGTAATTAATCTTCGAAAACCGAAGAATGTATCTCTTCTACCAGAACCATTTGCATAATTAACCACACCTGATTCTTTTTTAGTAGGATCACCTATCTCCCACCATTGAGTAACTGTTCCCTGAGATCCTGTGGACTCTGCTACTTTAATTTTAGTACCTTGTCTCTCTAATACTATAGCTACATGGGAAGTATCTACTCCAGCACGACGAACACTACCAGCTACTTTTCTATTAGAAGTACTTGTTAAGAATACTAAATCCCCTGGACGGATATTATTGATATCTACCTAAGAGCCTATCTACCATAACTAACCAGAACCAGCTCCTTTTAAATCTATTCCAAGTTGTTTATAAACTTTATTAACAAAACCAGAACAGTCTGAGTATCCTTTCTACAGTCTTTTTGAGTTACTGTATTTTTCTCCTAATAAAGGATTAATTATCTATAATAATCTATTATATAATGTTGGCTTGGTTGTTTGTACAGGAGTTGTTTCCTAGACAGGTTCTTGAGTTACTTCATCAGGAACTACTCTCCTAGGGGTAGAATCATGGTTCAAAACTTTTTTAAAATTTGGGCCGAAAGAAAAGTCTACAACATCATTATTATATGTACTACCCTCTAAGTCATAAAAATTAATCATATATAATCGCCAATTTTAATTCTTTTAGAAACAGTAGTCCCTCCATCGGAACTATCTCTTCCAGATTTTAAGTATCTTTTAACTCCACCTACACCTCCAAGCCAAGCTCCTGATATTAATCCATTTATAGTGTGACCTTTCTAAGAAGCTAACTGAAGGTAATCTTTACTAAAACTATTTTCAAATTCTTTAGCTAATTCTATCGCTGCTAATATTTGTAATTCTGGATTATTTAAGAATGCCTGTTTATTAGTACTTTTACCAATCTTCTTCATAATACCATTTCTAGTAGAATCTATAAACTAGAAATATCCTGCAGCACCTATATTATTTACTACACCTAATCTAAAACCAGATTCTATAGAAGCTATTTTAGTCAATAAGTTTCTATATCTAGCAGCATCTGGATTATATGCTTGAACTTTATCATAAGCTCTATTAAATTGTTCATATCCTTTAAACTTAGAATAATCTTCTTTAGGTTTATTTTTAGCAACTTGAGTAGTATTCTACACAGGCTATTCCTAAATAATAGATTCTTGTACTGTAGGTTCTTCTCTTACAGGTAAAAAGTCTGTTAAATTATACGTCTTAGAATAACTTTTAAAAGGTTTTAAACCTGTTTTATTTGAAAAATCTACAATAGCCTATTCATATAAATCATCATAGTTTATTATTTCCATATTAAAATTTATTTAAAAATATTTTTTTATTTACAAAATTATAGATAATTTTGCAAACGAACAAATTATTTAATTTAAAAATGAAAATGAAAGAAATACTTGACTACCTAGTATAGTTTTATAAATGGCTCGATAGACTCCCTTGCCAGATAAAAACTATACTTATATTAGGATTAATTGGAGTCATATTTTTATCATTAGCAAATAATAATATAAAAAGCTATATTGATAAGAAATATAATATTGAAAAAGAAATATTAGTGGAATAGGAAACTTACTTAGAAAAAGTAGCACCACAAATTAATGATTTAATGTAGGATATTATTATCGGGGATTCTTGTATAAGTAACTTAATTCTATTGAACTATCATAATAGTTTAATAAGTTCTAATGGATTAGCTTATAAACATCTAACAGGAATCTCTGAAAAATTTAGAGGGATGGATAATTATCCTTGTATAGATTTTTGGACAGATCTTGATTATATTAATTATATTGATGAGATACAGAAAATAAATTAGAATGATTTTACAATTATAGATTAGGAAACAACTAGTAAAATAAGGTTTCCAAATTTCTGGCATAAACTAAAAAAATGTGAATTTAAATATGCTGCACTATATCCTATAAGAGGTACTGAAGAAGCTATAGGATTATTAGTAGTTATTTATAAAGATGAAATGCCTTAGATAAATTTAAAGTATTCTCACGATATAATATATCCTGGATTACATAAATTATCTATATTATTAGACTTTAATAACTTAAAGAAGAATTATGAAAATTGATAAAAAGAATGGAAATGTAAATTATAATGATGAAGAACATATTTATTGGGATGAAAGTGGAAACTACATTTCAGTAACTACTTTAATAGGAAAATATGAGAATGAGTATGACAAAGATTTCTGGTCTTCTTATAAAGCTTTACAAGAGTTATTGACTCCAGAACAATTTAAATTTGAAAAGAAATTCCTACTTCAAACTAAGAAAGTAGATGTCCAGTATTTCTTAGACGCTTATCAGATAAACGAGACTAATTTTAATCTCGTAAAACAAAATATACTTGATAAATGGCAACGTGAAAATAAAGCATCTTGTGATCGAGGCACCAGAATTCATGCCGAACTTGAAAAGATGTACACAACAAAAAAAGAAACAGACCTCAAAAAGTTCGGATTAGGTGGAAAATTCAAAGTAAACACTAATGAAACTCTCGATTGTAACAATATAAAATTACTTGATATTGATAAGGGAATCTTTCCTGAATATTTAATATATAGTGTATCTAAAGATGGAATTGTTAAAATAGCAGGACAGATTGACTTACTAATAAAAGATGGTGATGACATCATTATATACGACTATAAAACTAACAAGAAAATTGATGATACTTCATATTTTGATTTTAATACTAAGAAAAATCAAATGATGAAATATCCTTTAAATAACTTAATGGATTGTAATAAAATGCATTATGCTATGCAATTATCTACATATGCATGGATGCTTCAAAAATTAAATCCAAATTTTAAGATAAAGTATTTAGGCATTATTCATTATGATCATGATAATAATGTTACTGAGTATGAAATACCTTATTTAAAAAAAGATGTTGAAAGGATGTTGAAAGACTACAAGAAAAAGTTAATCATCAAACAACGTGAAGATAGCCGAAAACCTATAGTTTTCTAATGTGCTACCGAGTATCTTTCAATTATTATTTGAGATATTATAATTTCTAAATAAAATATTAGACTATGGGTTTAGGGGCTATTATTGATGGACATATTAAGGAATTCGTAGGGCAGAATGGTGATTTAAGTAAATGGAGAATGGATATATGTAGAGAATGTCCTTTATTTAAAGTTATGCCACTTGCAGGCCCTATATGTAATAATAACAAATACTTAAATGTACAAACAGGAGATGTAAGTAATACACCAAAGATAGGATATCGTAGAGGATGTGGTTGTAGGTTAAATGCTAAAACTAGAGTAGCAAAATCTAAATGTCCTCTTGGAAAATGGTAATAAATATGAATTAATATGGAAGAAAGTGGAAAAATGAATTATTTTGGCGGAGAATCTGCCGTAGGATTTGCTGGTGCAAAGACTCTTGATGATGCTACTCGTGAAAAAGCAGTAGAAGTATTTAATGAAAATTTTGATAAGAAAAAATCAGTTGTACAAGAACAAATTGATCGTGAATTAGCAGAAGCTAAACGTATGACTGAGAAAATGGATTCAATGGAAATAGTTCCACTAGGAACATATGTACTTGTAAGGCCTTATGCAAAGAATCCTTTTGAAAAACTTGTAGAAGAAGGAGGTATCATTATAACTACCCCAGACGGTTCTTTTAAAAATCCAGATACTGGAGAACAGGATACAGAATATAATTTATCTGTACAGGCTGATGTTATTGAAGTAGGTCCTGCTTGTAAGTATGTAAAAGAAGGAGATATAGTATATTATAGAAGG
The DNA here is from genome assembly GCF_016290755.1 of Lachnospira sp. Classification (NCBI taxonomy): domain Bacteria; kingdom Bacillati; phylum Bacillota; class Clostridia; order Lachnospirales; family Lachnospiraceae; genus Lachnospira; species Lachnospira sp. The sequence goes on along the minus strand of NZ_JAEEVD010000001.1, from coordinate 18,902 downwards.
GCTTGTGGAGTACCTATTCCATTTTTCCGTCAAGGTTTTGAAGTTGTTGCAGAACAACAAATTCATGTAGTAATAAATGAAGGAATTAAAGAACGTTTTAATAAATTAAATAATAATGGAGAATGATAAAATTTATTTCCTACCAGGAGATTTAGTAACTCTTAAGTAGGAATTACCAAATAAACCTATAATGTTAGTAGTTAAAAAAGAAACTCTAACATTTAGACCTGATAAAGATAAAGAAGAAAAAGAAGATTTCTTTAAAGGAATTCGTTGTAGATGGTTTACTACAACTCAAGAATTATAGGAATCTGTATTTAACACTAAAGACTTAATAAAATTATAAAATGGATAATAGACTTCAGACTCAAGTATTAGCTCTAGCTATGCAAATAATGGGTTTAAAAGACCCTAATTAGTTTAAGTAGGCTATGACTATGATGTCAGAACAAGGACGAGCAAAATTTTTAAATAAGTGTGCTGAAATAATTTAGTCTGGAGATACGTCTGAAGAAAATATAGCACAGGCTCAACAAGAAGCATAGAAAGCTATTTAGGAAGGACAATAGGGACAGTAGGCTATCCTTGCCAAACATGGTAATAGGGTAACCTACTTAAACCGTTTCTATAGTGGTGGTGCCGTGAGAACATCTGATGGTGGATATATGAAATTAAAAAATCCTTTAAATAAAAATCAGGTAGATGGTAAAGAATCTATTGGATTATATAAAGGATAGTGGATGTATCTTAATTCAGAAAAAATAGCGGTTCCACGACAAAATAAAAAACAGAAAAGTGAGGATGGAAGTACTCATATAAACAGGGCTTATAATGGTATGTTAATTCCAAAGCCAGATAATTACATATAGCAGTATTCGATTGGAGGTTTATTAAACTCAGCTGCTAAATGGGTTGATAAAAATTAGAACTTCCTAAAAGCAGGTGCTGGTTTAGGAATGGGAATTTTTAAAACTATTTAGGGGATGAATAGATCTAATAGATATGAACCTATGCAAGCTTCTGCAGATATATAGGCTGGTGATTATCTAATGAATGAGTCTATAGACCCTTTTTTATAGGCTATAAAAGACATGCATAAATATAGAAGTGAACAATCCTCTAAAAATGGATAGCCTAATTCAAAATTACAAGAAAGGTTATCTGAACAATTAAACGTTAAATATCCAAGTTTTTAGCCGAAAGTTCAAAATCCTAATCCTGAACTTTATTAGTTTCCTGAATCATTAAATTTAGACACTTCTTTATAGTACCCTAATCCTTATAACAATACTTTAAAATTAAATTATTAAGTATGAAATTCTTTTTATTTAATAATGCAACTAATGAAATAGTTGTTAATGAACCTGAAGTAATGCTTGTAAAAGAATTTGCTGATTTGTGGGAACCTACTCGAAATAAAACTAAGAAAGATCCCAAAGGACAAAAGAGAACTCGTGCTTTTAGAGAACTTGCTTATATATGGCTAATGTGCGATTGGGCATCTCCATATGCTGATTATTCAGAATAGGAAAGACATGAGGAATGTTTAAAAGATGCTGGATTAACCGAAAAAGAATGGTCAGATCCTACTTTTAGGGAAGCAGTACGCAAGTACCGTGATTTACAAAATTCTTCACGTTCACTTAAGTTAATAAAATCTACACAACAAGTTGTAGATAAAATAATAGATTATTTTGATACTATTGATTTGTAGGAAAGAGATCCAGTTACTAGTAAACCTGTTTACAAAGTAAAAGATGTAATGGCTGAAATGAATACAATTCCTTAGTTAGTGGAAGATCTTAAATAGCTTGAGATACTTTATAAAAAAGAACAAGAACAAGAAAATGGTCTCATGGGTAATGTTGAGGCTGGAGCATATGATTAATAAATACTAAAAATTATGAATAACGAATACGAATTTTTCAAACAATTTGCTGGTGTAACTGAAGAAGATTTATAGGCTTATAAATGTGGTGGTAAGACTAAAAAAGTACAAAAAGATTGTGGTGGCGGCTGTGCTACTAAAGTTAGAAAAGCATAGCCTGGAATGTTAGCTCAAATTTAGCCTATAAAAAAGCCTTCACATCTTAAAAAAGATTCTAATCTACCTAATACTAAAAAAGGTACTGTTGTAGAAAATTTAAGAAAAGCTAACAATTATACTGGGAAGAACTCTTAGAATAATTCTACTCCTACTAAGAAAAATAATTTAAATACTGGGGGAATAAAGAATAATATTAATAAAGTTGATTCTAATAAATATAAAGATAATAGTAAAACTTCTGATATAAGTAAACGTAACTTAGCTTAATAATGAAAAAAATAAATGAAGATTTTTCAGAAGAAATACAAGAACTAAAAAAATCTTTATTTAAAAAAGAAGAGATAGTGTGGGATGTAAAAATAGATTCTAAAATACCTTTTTTTGATCCTACACTATCTTATGAATTAACCAAATATAGACCAATTGATGAAGAACACGGATTTGACTTCGATCCTAATTGGTTTACTAAAGCACGTGACGTAAAACTAGAAACTGGAAAATATTGTTCATATCCTTTAGGAACTAAGAGATATCGTGATTTCTGGGACGAAGAATATCGCAGATGTAATGAAGGTTACGAAAGTCATGGATATAGAATTACTGGTGACCATTACTTTTTCTTAAACTATTATTAGTTACCTGAATCTTAGGTAGAAAAAACAGGACAAGGTCGTGGTATGATATTTCCAAGTTTCTTAAGCAAACAATATGAGTATTTTCATTATATAGAAATATGTGAACTTACAAAACATGATGTGTTAGCTGTGAAAAGTCGTGCTGTGGGATTCTCTGAAATTGCTGCTTCTTTAGGAGTAGGTACTTATACTACAAGAAGAAACACTCACTGTGTATATACAGCTTTTGCCCAGGGTCAATTAGACGATGTATTATCAAAAGCTTGGTATTAGTTAGATAATCTTAATTCTAATACAGAACTTGGAATGAAGCATGTTCGTTAGAAGTATAATTCTGATATGCATAAAAAAGCTTCTAAAGTAAATAGGTAGCGTGAAGAATTGCCTAGTTCTTGGAACTCTGATATAGAAGGAAAGGTAGTTGATGATCCTCGTAAACTTCGTGGTCAACGTATTGATAGGTTATTTTTTGAAGAAGCTGGTTCTAACCCAGTTCTTAAAAAGACATTTATTCAAGGTAACGCTCTTGTAGAGGTAATGGGTAGAAAGATTGGTACTAGATTTGTATGGGGTACTGGAGGAGATGGTAAATATATGCATGAACTTAGTGATATGTTTTATAATCCTCAAGGATTTAATGTATTGCCCTATAAACACAATCATACCAAAGATGGCGCTTATATTTTTACAGGATTTTTTGTACCAGCATATACATTTGTAAATAAACCTGGTATAGTTGACGAAAGAGGAGTAACAGATACTAAAAAAGCTCGAAAATATTTAGAGGATCAGAGAGCTACACTGTTATACGATCCAAAAGCATATCTTATACAATGTGCAGAGTTTTGCTTTACTCCAGATGAAGCTTTTGCTCTAGAAGGTGATAATCAATTTAACAAAGTATTGTTAGCTGATTAGTTAACTCAATTACGTCTTGGAAATGGTCCTACAGTAGAACACGGTAGTCTTCAATATAAATTTAAAGATGGTAAAGTCTCAGAAGATACTATTGAAAAAATAGTATTTAAACCAGAATTAAATGGTAAAGTTCATATAATAGAACGTCCTAAAGAAGACGAATCTGGGGTTGTTCCTCGTAATTTATATGTTGCTGGGATTGACGGTATTGACTTAGGTGGAGAAGATACATCAGACTTTACTAGAGATCCTTCTAACTTCTGTGTAGTTATAATGAGAAGAGCCTATGGAGTACATCCTCCACAGATAGTTGCTTACTATAAAGATAGGCCTGAGAAATTAAAAGAAGCACATATAACTTGTTTAAGAATGCTTTAGTATTATAATGCTGTGGCTTGTCTAGAATCTTCTCGTATATCAGTATTACAATTTTTTAAAGAAAAGAAATGCGCTGATAAATACTTAATGCGTAGACCTAGGTCTTGTCAAACTGATATTTAGAATGGCCGTAGTAAATAGTTTGGAGCTCCAGCAACTGAGGCTGTAATTAGGCACCAATTGGATTTAATATCTGACTATATTGATGAGTATTGTGGAGAAATATGGTTTAAAGAGATAATAGAAGAACTTAGTTCTTATTCTTATGAAAGAAAGCGTGAATTTGATATTGTTGCTGCTCTTGGTATGTTAATGTTAGCAAACGAAGAGCTTATGTTTGTAACTCCACGTATAGATTCTAAAGAAAATCAATTTAGACATTTTGGATTTTGGACTGATGAAAGAGGTATTAAACATAAGGGTATAATACCTGATAAATTACCTACAATGGGTCCAGAAAATTTTAGAACTGCTAAAACATTTGAAACTGATTATTATGGATACGAACGACTTAGAATTAGCAGTTATTGAAATGATTCGTAAATTATATAATGCAGAGTACAATGGAAAGATTAAAGTCAAATAGACTTTAAAAGAATATCCTAATGAAAATGATGAATATTTAAATTTAGGTTATGTTTTAGAGTTAGGTCTTAATAAAGATGAACGTCCTATTACTTTAGCCTTTGAAGGTACTCCAGAACAATTTTTGAAATTTATTTTTAAGGAATTAAAGCATAATAGATATCATTATACGGATTACTTTACTGCTGAAAAAATATATTGTAATAAAGATGGCTGCTGCAAAAAGAAATAATGATTACATAATAGAAAATATAGACAAAGCAATTAATGAACTTGTGTATAATAAGTTTAAAATGCAAAAAGCCTATAATTACTATAATGGAAGAAGAGATCCTGAACAATTTAGGTATCTTGAAGAAAATTTTGGTATAGGCAATCCAACTTCTGTAGAGTTTACTCCTCTTGTTAAAAAACATGTAGATGCTCTTATAGGAGAATATCTTGATATACCTATGATGCCAAAAATATCTTGTAAAGATAAAAATACTATATCTTACATAGATAGAGATAAACAAGTTGCTATATCTAAAGCTATATTTGATTATTATAAATTAAAATTGAATAATGACACTTTATAGTTTTTAAATGGTTAGAAAAATCCTCAAGTAGAAGATACTGCTATAAAGAAAGAGTTAGATAAGCTTGTTGAAGATATAGACAATAACTTTGTTAGTGAATATGAAAAAGCTGCTCAAGCAGTTCTTGAATATGTAATATAGTCTCGTAGTACAGATTTAGATACTAGAAAAAGGGAATTAATGACTGATTTATTGGTTGGAGGATAGGCTTATTATTAGGTAAAAGCTTCTCCAGAGAATAATAATGTTAGTATTGAAGTTTTAGATCCTTTAAATACATTTGTTGATAAAAATCCAGACTCATAGTATGTTAAAGATTCATATAGAGTCGTTATGAGAAAATGGATGACAAAGCAACAAATTCTTAATAAATATGGTAGTGAATTAACTAGAGAAGCCATAAACGAACTTGAAGATATGCACGATCACTATAGCGATACTAATTATATGTATATACGTAGTAGATCTGGAGAGCTAAGTCTTGGATATTCTGAAGGAGATATGGCAGATCTGGATAGTGGTAAAAGTGTAATTCCAGGATACCCTTCAAATACTTATGAGTCATTTAATTATAAATGGTTACCTGTATATGAAGTAGAATGGATAGACGTAGATAAACAAGAAGGGGTATACGTTGAAAATAGGTACGAAGGAGTTCGTATTGGAGAATCTATTTATATTCCTCGTGGAAAAGCTAAAAATGTAATACGTTCGTAGGATTCTTTGACTAAATGTTCACTATCAGTTGGTGGAATATTCTTAATAAATCGAGACCACAGACCAACATCCCTTATACTTCAATGTGCTCATCTATAGGATAAATATGATGTAGTAACTTTTTTACGTGATAATATTTTAGCAAATAGTGGTACAATGGGAGACTGGTTGGATGTATCTATGTTGCCTCAATTTTTAGGAGCAGATATGACTGAACGTCTTATTAAATGGCAATCCTATAAAAAAGCAGGATTAGCTTTAATGGATTCATCTTAGGAAGGTCGAGGATTTAATAATAATACATTTACTTCTGGTTATGATGATGCTGCTAAAGTTTAGACTATGCAAGCATTTGAAGTTGTACTTGAAAGAATTGAAAATCAAGTATCATCTATAACAGGAGTTTTTCGTGAAAGATTAAATGGTATAACTTAGAGAGACGCTGTTTCCAATGTAGAAGCAGGAGCCCGTAATTCATTTACTATAACTAAACCATTCTACTAGTAGATGGATATGCTTATTATAGATATTCTAGGGGATTGTCTTGATATTGCTAAAATAGTTTGGAGGAATGGTTTAACTGGAACTATTATTTTAGGAGATAAACTTCAAAGAATATTTACTGCTTTACCAGAACATTTTACACATACAGATTATGATATCCATATAGTACCTTCAACTCGTATTCTAAAAGATATGTAGAATATGTAGAATATAATTGTAGAATTAATTAAAGGAGGACTTATGGAACCTGATATGGCTACAGAAGCTTTAACAAGTCGTAGTTTAACTGAACTAAAAGATATAATAGCTAAATCTTGGGCTAAAAAGAAAGCTGAAAATAACCAAATACAATAGTTAGGTTAGCAATTAGAACAAGCCCAAAGTTAGATTTAGTAGTTAAATCAATAGAATCAATAGTTACAATCTAAGATACAATCCTTAGATGAATAGAGGATCTAGTTAGAAAGAGAAAAATTGTAGGCAGAAACTGAGATTAAATGGTTCTAGGCAAGAACAGATAGAGCCTATAAAAATGATTCTATTGACGTAGACAGATAGAAGGTTAAAATAGAACTTGCTCAAATATCAGATGGTAATCCTTATAATGATGAAATTAAATATTAATAGTTATGGAAAGAATTTTTGATTTATTATTAGGAAGTTTTGATTTTGGGTATTCTTTTTCTGTAAATATATTGACCTATTTAATAATCAAATTAATAGATAATTTAAATGGAGATAAACAAGTTCCAACTTATATGAAAAGAATTATAGCAGTTATATGTGGAATTATTCTTGGAACAATTATGGGATTGACAGAAGGTTTTTCTATGATTATAGTTTATAGTTTTATACTAAGTCTTGTAAGTTGGGATGCTATATTTAAACCATTATTAAAACATTATAAACAATTAGACTATTTTAAAGATGGAAGCTTGTCTGGGTTAGAATAAAAACACTTCTAGACATACTATAACAATTGAAGGAAAACCAATTAGTTAGTATGTAGATTCAGAACATGAAAATTTAACTGAATATTAGTATTCAAACTGTATTAGTGCAAATATTATAGAAACTGTAAATTGTGCTAATGAGACTACAAGAATACCTAATGAGGATGGTGACACTTGTGAACCTTACAATTTAATAATTCATGTTACTTATGACGAAGATACTAATAGTATTCAATATAATCCAGATGTTACAAAATATATGTTTAAAAGTGATGGTTGGTATAGATTTACACATTTAATTATTCCTACAAAACAATATTTTGTTAATTTAGGATTTGATGGAGAAGTAGATATAGATTCCTTAAAAGAATCCTTAATAAATAAGTTTGGAGATTGTGAATTACCTGAAAGAATAGTAGTATTTGATACTGAGAAGTATTGTTTCTTATTAGGAGAACTATTTAAATATTAGGTATTAATTACTGATGAAAACAATAACAGTCATTACGAGTATGAAACTCACTATGATTGGAGAGAAATTTCCTTTGAAGAAGTACTCTGTATAGAAAAATCAACCTTTACAAGTACTATAAAATGTTATTCAGATGATTTAGTAAATTATAGTTATTTAGAGGAAGCTTACATAAACAAAGCTAACGATTTATTAAAAGTCTATCAAGAAGGTTTATGTTCTAAAAGTTGTAGTGATTTTGCAAAAGCTAATTAGGCTGACATATAGTTAAGAGATTATTATTGGATGGCTTTAAATGCTGTAAAATATGCAAACGAATTATGCAATTATTGTAAGGCTTTAACACTGTTAAACTGTGTATCTCAATGTAATAAAAATAATTCAGATCAAGACTCTTATTGTTTTTAGTTAAATTATAGTAACGGTTGTGGATGTTCTTGATATAATTAAATCATAGGTAGTAGAAGAATTTTCTAAACTATGTAAACAGTTTGGTAATGGTTACTATGTAGACTGCTACCAAGATATTTTAAATAAGATAATGTTAATAGAAAATTATTCAGATATTGAAAATTTCAAAAATTATTTATATCAATATATTTAATAATATGAGTAACGATTGCGGATGCACTAAAAAGGTAGTTGATAAAATTTATGTTGAAAGTTCTTGCTGCAATAAAAAAGAAGAAACTACAAATAATTGTAAAGGGTCTTGCTGCTCATCTTGTGGAAAACAAATTGACCTAATAGACTCAGATTTATATGCAGAAAATATATATAATTATACTCCTAATACTACTTTTAACACAGAGCAGGTGCTTTTAAAAGAAAGTGACTTGTAGGATTCTATTAGTAATCCATCTACCAGAGAAGATGTGTATAGTATTTTATAGGAAACTAATAATGTTACAGAAGTAGTAGTTCAACTAAAAACTTCTTATACAGGACATTTTGGACTAAAATGTATAGCTACTTTGAGAGAAGATGAAGGTAAATATACATTAGTATACACTAGACAATTTAGAGATGAAACTTTAACAGACAATGGTCCTAAAAGAATAAAAACTGTAGTATATGTATATACTAATGATTTTGAAGAAGTTACCTTTAAAGATTATGATATTACAACATATACTTTCGAAGAGATAAATAATTTACTTAGTTAGTATATTACAGAATCTCAAGTAGAGAATTATGTAACTAATTTCTTAAGTTAGTACTACTATGATAAAACATATATAGATAATTTACATCTAGGAGAAGATTGTTTATTTGAAGAATATACTACAAACCAGGTAACAAACCAAGGAAGTACTATTAGAAAAGGACACGGTGGAATAGCAAGCGGATCCAATTCCTTTTCAATGCAAGGGGCTGAAGCAACTGGAGATAATTCTATAGCTTTTTAGAGCGGAACCAAAGTAAGTGGTAATAATTCTTTAGGTTTAAGTGGATCTGAAGTAGAAAGTCCCAATAGTGTTGGAGCTATTTTAAGTAAAATTAAAAGTGATTCACAGAACTCTATAGCATTAAATAATGGAACTATTATTAAGTCTCCAGGATCTATTGCTCTTATGAATGGTACTATTATTAATAGTCCTTATTCTGTATCTATAGGAAGTAGCAGTTAGTCAAAAAATGAAACGGATACTAGTAAACAATCAGAATTTTCTAGACTAAATATTGATAAATATGGAAATGTTTAGTGTAATGTTTCTATGTATGGAGGATTTGCTTCTGGAAGAAATTCTATAGCTATAGGTTCCTATGAAAAAACTACTGACCAAAACAAAAACAATTATTGTACAGCTACAAATAGAAATTCTATTAGTATAGGTGCCAAAGTATTTAATAGTGGTTTTTTCGCAACTGCTTTAGGATATGATGTTGAAATTGGTAGATATAGAGTCTACAGAGGTAATACTTAGGTATATGAGTACGGAGATTCTGAAGAAAAAAGGGGAAAATTTTCCACAGCATTTGGAACCTTAATTTCTGTAGCAGGACCTTGTAATATAGTAGCTGGAGAAAGGCACTTTATTAAGGGGGGTAATAATGCAGTATTTGGTAATGGTAATGTAATTTCAAATTCTATAAATGTCAATAATTTAATATTTGGTACCAGATGTAGAATAGAAAATGCTGATACAAGTTTATCAGGAGGATATTATAGTTCTATAATAAAAAATGGTGAAGGAAATACAAGTCATGGGGCAATTTCCTTAGGTGATACTTTAAGAATTGATAATTTATATCTTTATGATACTAATACCCACACAACCGACGATGACAAATTAGAAATATTTAAGTTATATTATAAACACACAGATAGTAATAATAATACTGTCTATTGGGAAGTATTATAGAATTCGGAATTAGGTAAAGCTATAGAATTAAGCAATATTTCCTAGAGAAATGGTTCAACTAAATACCTAGGATCTTTTTCATTTTAGAATTTAAAAAATAATGCAACTCCTATATATCCAGGTATAGAATCTTTAACAAAAGATGGTAATAGTTATAAAGTAACTTTAAGTGGAGTAAAGGAAGGTACTTTAGACGATTTATATTTATATGATGAAAATAATAATGGTTATTTTGGTTGTTCAGTAAGATTTTCTGGATTTTCTAATAAAGTATATTATTCAGGAGGTGTTTCTTTAGGAACTGGGAATGAAGTTCTCAGCAATCGAGGAATTGCAATAGGTACTGGTAACGTTATTAATTCTGAGGGTGGTATAACTATAGGAAATTTCAATAGTAATATTCCTCAAATACCACCATAGAGTTCACAACAACTTTTATCTAATGGAATTAATGATGTAGTATTTTCAATAGGAGACGGGTACTATAATAGTTCTGATTAGACTATACATAGAAGAAATGTTGTTGAAATTATCAGAGGTGATAATAAAACTATAGAAGACATACATTTTGTAATAGGCGATAAGTGGTATTCTATGAGTGAATTATTAGCTGTATTAAAAAGACTTGGTGCTCCTTTAACAGTTCATAATGTAAATGATCAAGTTGTTCAGTTAACTAATGTAAGTAGTAATAATCCAAATATTGGTGGATCTCCTTAGCAATATATAAATATTAGTGAATCTATAGTATATGATCCTAATAGAGTATTACATCAAGATTAGGGTGAATCTGACGGTTAATAATTTTTGATTATGGATTGTGAATATAATGTAAAAGAATATGAAGCAATTATATAGTAGATGGTAGATTTGGATAGATAGAAAATTATCTATCCAATTACTACCGATAATGCTGTTATATTAACTAATCTACAAGAATCTCCTATTTCATTAGCAGATTATATTAATAATATAAAAAATTATTATGAAACAGGAGTTCTAGAATTATATTAGAGAATTTCTGGAGAATTACCTGATGGAAAAGCATATCGTGCTGTAGATGGTTTAAAATTAGAAAATGATGTTTGTCTAATAAATAATAGTATTAGTTCTATATAGCAAGCTTTAGATGATTTAGACACACAACAAAATAATAATGAATATTTATAGAATTAGATAAATACTTTAAAAGATAATATCCAATCATTAAATGATATTATATCTAATTTATAGTATGAATATGAGTTACTCCTATTTACATTAACAGATGAATTAGAAACTCCAGAAGATCCTGAAATTAATAGTAAAGGAGAAATTCTTAATAATTGGGATATTAGCTATTCTAATGCAGAAGGGCAATATATCTGGATGGCTTCTACTATAGTTAAAGTAAAAGGGACTACTAAAAATTTTTAGACTTGGAAGATAGTTCTTCTATATGATAAATCAGGTAATTATGTAGGAGGACAAGAACAATATGAGAAGAAAATATATTATAGAACAGATACTTACTATAAAAACTTAGACACTCCAGGAGATAACTGGGCACAGTATGGTTGGAAAGAAGAACCTCAAGGAGTAACTCCTGTAGAAAGGTATGAGTATGTAAGCAGTCGTTTCTATAATTTAGAAAATTAGCCTTTAGGAGAAGGATGGTCTAAGCCTGTACTATGGTCTAGATGGGGTGCTAATGGAGCAGACTCTGCAAATATAGAATATATATATTGTGCATTAAATTAGGAAATAGCTGACACAGACCCTTGGCTTAACGATGGAAGTAATCCTGAAGAATGGGTAAATGATTTTAATTTCCAAACTGATGAATATATTAGACCAAATTTTAAAAATAAGTTCTGGTTTGATAATCCAGTAGGTCTTACAGTAGAAAATCCATATTAGTACGTAAGTATTCGAAAGAAACTCTATAATAATGATAAAGATTTGTATGAATGGAAATCTTATAGTAAACCTAGTTTATGGAGTAGTCTTGGAAAAGATGGTACAAATGGAACACCTGAAGAAGTTCAAGGATTAGCGGGTCCTGTAATAAGATTTAAAGGAGATTATGATCCTGCTGTAGAATATGTTAATATGAAAAATGCCTTGGATTCAGAATTAGGTCTTACAGGAATAAGATACATAGATATTGTAAAATATACAGATTCTTTTTATTATATGGTATTACCTATAGAAACAGGTGATGGTATAAGAAGAGTTACAGGTATTGCCCCTACTGATACTACTTAGTGGATAAAAGCAGAAAATTTTGAATTTATTGCTACTAAGGTACTTTATGCAGAAGAAGGAAAAGTTGACTATTTATCTAGTAATGAAGTAGTAATATTCGATAAAGATAATGAGAATAAAGATGCCCATATTGTAGCTGGTATGACTGGAGGAGACTCTAAATTAATACTGTAGAATGAAGATATTACTATTGATGGAAATAAGAATAATTCAGTTAGAATTTGGGCAGGTACTTCTGCAGACTATGAAGAGGAGAGTGTAGACATAAATCTACAAGAAGCTCCATTTAGAGTATATCAAAGTGGAAAATTAGTAGCTGAAAATGCAGAAATTACAGGTAATATAAGTGCTAAAAGTATTTCTTTAACAGGTAATAATGTTTTCTGGTATAATCAAAATACAATTGAACTACCTACTTTTGAATAGAATTAGCACATGTTAGCGTATATTTTACTTTATGATAATGGAGGAACTTGCGTTGTTAAAACACCTAATCAAAATACTGAAATTTTATATTATAAAATAAATACTGTTGATAATGAAAAATACTTTGAAAAGACATCATAGTTAACTATCGATGATAATAATCTATATACTCTTATAAGTAATTATGATAGTACAACTGGAAAATATCAATGGGTTATTACTCAGTAGGGAGTTTATTATACTAATATATAGATTAGTGATGTAGAGTTAGAAAGAAAATTTGAAATAATTAAAGGAAACCCTGAAACTAATTTAGGTGTAAGTGAAAATAAAGTAAAAGTATATCTTACTAATGCTAGATTTGAATCTTCTGAACAAGGTATTCCAACTGTAACTATAGAATTTAAATTTAAATTAGGAAACGAAGTACCTGGTGTTGATAATAATAGTTTTTTAACAAAAGCTGATTTACGAGAATTAATAATGCGATTAGAATTACCAAATAGTGATAGTCGTGGAAATAGAATTTCATATAAATTAAACAGTAATAGTTCACCTTATATTGTAGCATTCCCAAATGATAGTGTTGTTACTATAGATAATCTAACTTTCTCACATAAAGAAGGTAATTATATTTATATAACTAAAAATTTAAGTAATCCTTATGAACTGGTGCTAAATGTTCTTGATGAAAATGGAGATCCGATTGTTGGAACAAACTTATATTTTAGTAATATCTATAATGATATCACTTTAGATTATCGTGAAAATAACCCTGATAATAATACTATAAGATTGTTAAGAAAATAATTTGTATAAAGTTTAAATTTTACTATCTTTGTCAAAAAAATAAATTATGGATAATAGAGAGAAATTTAATATAAAATAGATGGTTGATTGTGAAAAACAGGAACCATTTTACCCTGTAACTCATGCTCAAGCTATTCAAGTAATAGATGAAGGAGAGTTAAAAAATCTACAAGATGTACTAGGGGTTGTTTTAGAGTTTGTAAGGAACTTTGGTAGTTTTGATTTTGGAGATAAATTAGAATTGGGGTATACTTCTCATAATGCTTTTCGAGGAAGTGATGGAAAAGACCTTATGGATAAAATGGAAGAGTTATACCCACTTGCAACAGAAGTTTCACAAGGCGAACTTAAACCAGTAACTGGAGGGGCCATATATGATTTTGTACAAGGGTTTGCTCCAAGTGGTAGAGTAGAAGATGGAGATACTCAAGCAGTAGCTGGAGATACTGTATATGATTATATATAGGATCTTATAGGAGGAACTATAGAACAAGATAATCCTAATATTGTAACTGGAGGAGTTATTTTCAATTATTTATAGAATTTATCACCTAATGGTACTATAACTTAGGGAGATACCAGACCTGTTTCTGGAGATACTGTTTGGAATGCTTTGTCTAATATAGGAGATGACTTTTGGGATACTGACGAAAATTATGAAGGTTCTATTAAATAGAAATCTACGTCAAGTAATTTATAGGTATGTAAAAGTAATGAAACTACTATAGGAAACTTTAATTCAACAAATGAGAATTCAATATTTACAGTGGGTATAGGCACTTCTGATGAAAATAGATAGAATGCTTTAGAAGTTAGCAATCAAATAACTGATTCTTTAAAAATTCCTTTTAATAATTAGTACGTATCTATTCAATCTCATATGAGAAATGAACAATAGAATTTATTGCATCTAAGCTAGGATTAGTTTAATAAAATAGAACTACTAATATTAGAAAATTTAAAACCCTCGGCTACTTTTTCTGCATCAAGTGCAGGAGGAAACTTCTATTAGAATAATACAGGCATTAAATTTAATTGGGAAATAAAAGACTCTAATCATCAAGACACTCCCCCCAGTAATATTAATAGTATAAAAATATCTTATAAAAATGGAAATTCTTATATTCCAATAATTGAAAATATTACTGATTCAAATGATAGTGCCACATATAATACGTATAGAAATTTCAACTTTAGTAATTCTGGAAAAACTACGTTAAATTTTAGAATGAATATTAATACTACTGAATTAAATACTTATAAAGATAGTAGTGTAGATTTATACGCACCCTATTATATTTGGTAGAGCGTCTCTGAAGATGAAACATATAATAGTGTATTAAGTAATGGTACTCCAGTAAACTGTCAAAACTCTTTAAATTGTAATATAACAATTAATGGTGGAGGTAATTATTATGTTTATATAGCTATACCTAGTCATGTAACTATGCAAGCTCCATCTGAGAATTTCCAACCTTTTAAAGATGCTGAATCTGGAATTGAATTTAATTTAAGTAATGAATACTATGATGATACTGGTAGTAAAACATTTACTATTGTTGGAGAATCTGTAACTACAAACTATAATATTGTTAGATCAGCTGCTAGTTTATTACCAGGAACAACTTGGCATATTACAAATAAATAATAATTATGGCAAAAGGAATTAAATTATCAAACGAATTATACCCAGCAACTTCCGATAAAGTATTATCTTAGGCAGAATATATTCATGATTCAGAATGGGAAGAAACTAAAAAAGATCAATAGTCTATTAATAAATCACTATTATAGAATATTGAAAACTCTGAACAAGCTGCTAAAGAATATACCGATAGTAGATTAAAGAACAATTTAAAAGCAGGAGCTGGATTATTTAAGGATGACTTGGATGATGACTCTAATAATATATACATGGGAGTGCATAATACTGTGTATTCATTTTTAGATGAAGATAATAAAAATTATCCAGGAAATATATATGGAGGAAAACCCATAAGGGGTGACATAAATAGAGATAATAGGGTAAATATATCAGATGTAACATCTTTAATAGATATATTGTTACATGGAAATGATGGAAGAAACCCTATAGAACCTATTTTTTTATTGTTTGATGAAGATGATTAGGATTAGAATCCTATAACATTTACATTTGGAAGGGCTATTATTAATGAATATTGGATAGATGATAATAATAATAGGAAAAAACAAGGAGTATCAACAAGAGGTGTACTAGGTACAGAATTTTCTTCTACTAAATTTAGATTTAAATTCATCAATATTCCAACTAATAATACTAACAATGAAGAAGATTCTATAAATGTTGAAAATACAGTATTAGAAAATCATTTAAAAATATTATTTAAAAAATCTGATAGCAAAAATGATATTGAATAGGAACAAGATACTGAACCTTAGGGTACAACTTATAAATTTAAATTAAAAATAGATGGTTATTATGATGCCAATTAGGGGGCTATGTGTGATATTACTAAAAGTGTTATAGTAGATGAAAACTACTATGACAACAGTAATCACTATGTAATTGAAAAAACTATAGATTATATAGATAATGAATTTGACTTAGAATTTACAATTCCTTCAGATGCAACTGAAGGTTCAAAACCTACTAATATAATATTAATTAATCATCATAACAGAGAGTTCTCTGATGAGGAATTGTTGTTAGAACAAGATACAGATTTTACAGAACCTCCCTATAGTATTAATGATTATACTATATTGTCAAGTGGTTCTAACGTTCGTTTAGAGATTCCTTTATATGATGTTGCTATAAATGATCCTTCAGGAATATTAAGGTTCCCTTGGCAAGGTGGTGAAACTGGCACTTTAATAAGTATTAATGATGTTACTAAGTTAATAGATTTTATAATAAGCAATAATTGGGGAGAAGAAGATTATTATGCATACTTTGTAAACGATTTATTTAGATTAGCAGATAATGACGGACATATTATTCCAACATGTCCAGGACTAATCTATTAGGGAATTACTTCTGAAGGTTCAACTGTCTATTGTATAGCTAAAGATTATTATAAAACTGATTAGGTAAATAATTTAGGTGTACTATATCCATTAAAAATTAATGAAGCAAATATAGATCAAAGTTCCTTAAAAGAATGGATACAGTCTTGTGTATTTATAGACCCAGGTAAAAGTTATAGAAGTAATGCAGAAGATGATGTTATAGACGCTGCAGTTGAAGGATATTTAGAAAAACCTATATTTCGGTCTGAAAAATATGTATTTGTACTAAATAAATATTCTAAATAGCAATTATATGATGCTTATTATGATATAGTAGAGAATGAAAATTATGATACTTTTAACAATATGTTTTTTATACCATCTACACCATCAGATTATACTACAATAAATGTTTAGAATATCGATGATATCATAGAAGTACCTTTATATATTTGGAATTTTACTTTAGAAGAAGATGATTCTACTATTTCAGAACTCAGTATTGACAATAATCTAAATCCTCCTATTTAGTATACTCCTGATTTTACAAATCAAAAATTTATAGTTAGTATAGTAAATAGTGCAGCTAATGTTGTACAATTAATAAATCAAAAAGGGGAAAATATTAATTAGGTTATTATTAAAAATATAATTACTAAATTTCCACAGATTATATTAAGGTTTAAATTAGATAAAAGTGATTTATCTAATTACAGATATATAAATGAAGATGGGGGTTATTATACATTAAATGATAATACTTTTATAAATATGTTTGTAGAAGATCCAGAAATGCCTAAAGATAGAAGAATAAGAGTACAAGGCTTAGGCTCTTCTTTAAAATTTAAAATAAGAAATATGTAATTATGGTACTAAAATATTATGATTCTAAAAACGATTCTTTTAAAGAATTAGAATTAGATAAATCTAATAATATAGAGGCAGATGTAACTTCTTAGAGTATAACTCAAGATGGATCTACTGAAGAACATGTAGTACATCATGAAACTGCTGAATCTTGCTTAGATGCTAAGATAAGTAAGGAAGGGGACCAATTAAATGGAACTTTACTATTAAATAATGGAGCAGGATTAGTAGGATTAAAACCTCTGTTATATGATGAATTTAGTGATGCTAGAATAGAATTTAAAGAAGGAGATTCTCAAGGAGATAGTGGGTATTTTAGAGTTACTAATATTATAAAAGATTTTGAAAATCCAGATGATACAATGGATACAGGATCCTTTAACTTGGTATGTGATACATTGCCTACTGAAGATAGTGAAAATTTATTAACTTCTGGAGCTATTTATACAGCTTTAGAAGCATTAGCTCAAAGAGTACTTATTTTAGAACAACGATTATGAAAATATTATTAACTATTAAAAACAAAATGAAAGAACTTTTAAATAAGAAAATGGCTTTAAGGGATAAGTTATATTTAGAAAAAGGATCTGGTATAGTATGTGAAGATAAAGAAGATTTAACTAATAAAGTAGTTGAAATAATTCCATCTCACATTAATCGTGATTTAGATGTTCCAAGGATTTTTCCTGAGTTTTCTGTTGTTAAAACTACCAGTAAAGATGGTCAAATTGGAATGCATAAAAAAGTTGCTTTGATATTAGATACTGATGATGAACCTACTGAAGGAAGTCGTAAACTTTTAACATCTGGTTTATTATATGAAATAATAACAGATATATACAACAAAATTGATGAATTAAAGAACAATAATTAATTATGGCAAGACAAGTACTTTTTTAGGATAAATATGTAGGATATCATACTAGAGGTCTCGAATTGAGTAATACTGTTGGAGCAGGATCTCTATCTTTAGAACCTAAAGATTCAGAAAATGATACAGATTAGCCTAAACCTGAACCTACAGAACCTCTTCCAGATGTTCCTACTACTAAAGAAGATGACTAGGATCCTACAAATCTCCCTGAACCAGATCCAGATGCAGGTTCAGATGATCCTGAAAGTAAGTAATTTATTATTAAATAAATGCATTTAATAGTTTGCTTATCGATAATTATTTTTACTTCTTTACTATTTTATATGTCAATAAAACAGGGAACTTAGACTAGTATTTCATAGTTAGCTAAGTATAATTGGCTACTGCTGTTAATAGCCATAAGTTCCCAGTGTTTATTGCTATACCCTATGTTAGAACTTACACCAGTTCTATTTAAATGGATTCCTTTTATTGGATGTGGTAGTATGTTATTTACTGGAATAACTAATATACTTAATAAAGAAGATGAAACTA